>DASQTR010000339.1:0-4335 GCA_035641795.1 Ilumatobacter sp. | reverse complement strand
CCGACCAGGAGAAGATCGGCGTCCAGGGAATGCCGGTCAACCCCAAGCTCGTGGGCGGGCCGGCGACGACGGCGCTCGCCCCCGACGACCCGCTGCTGCAGCCGGTCGACGGCATCAGCGTGGCCGACTACGCGGCCGTGGCGCGTGAGTGTCAGGCACGCGGGATCACGGACGAACCGGGCATGAACCAGGTGGCAGTCGAGATGGGATATGACCCGGCGGTGTTCGGGCCGGCGACCAAGGAGTGGATCGCACGGATGGGCAAGTCGATGGTGGTGGGCCAAGAGTTCCGCCGCCATCTGGGGTACTGAGCCCGCCCGCTTCGCCCGCGGGTTCGCCGCGGCCGGCGGCGCAGGATCAGCCGAGGTTTTGTGGCCCGAACGAGTCGGGTAGCAGTTCCGCCATCGTGTACGACCTCCGCACGCCCTCCGGGCCGGCGACATGAACCACAGTGGATCCGGTTGCGAACTCGCGGATCCTTTGCCGGCATCCACCGCACGGTGTCGCGAGCAGGTCGCCGTCTGCAACCGTGAGGATCACACCGATCGTCTCCTCGCCGGCGGCGACCATGGCTGCGATCGCGCTCGCCTCGGCGCACGTTCCCAGGGGGTAGGCGGCGTTTTCGACGTTGCAGCCCGTGAACACCCGTCCGGACGGCGTGCGCAGCGCAGCCCCGACCGCGAACTTCGAGTAGGGCGCGTGCGCGTTGGTCTGCACGGCGCGAGCCGCCGAGAGCAATTCCGGCTCGGATGCGGTCATGACCCGATCGTAAGCGCGGCCGACGCGTGCGTGCCGTTTGCCGCTGCTCCGCGCCGGCCCCCTATCCGGCAAGACCGGTAGGCGGATCGGACTGTGGATGATCTGGTCGTGGTCGCCATGGCAGGGTTCGCCGCCGCCTTCGTCGACGGCGCGCTCGGCATGGGCTTCGGCCCCACGTCGTCGAGCATCCTGCTGTCCTCGGGTCTGAGCCCGGCGAGCGTGTCGGCAACCGTCAACATCGCCAAGGTCGCCACCGGAGTCGTTGCCGGCGTGTCGCATTGGACGTTCGGCAACATCGACCGCCGGCTCGTCGCTCGGCTGGCGATCCCTGGCGCGCTCGGCGCCGTGATCGGCACGTGGATCCTCAAGAACGTCGACGGTGACCAGCTGCGCCCGATCCTCGCTGGCCTGTTGTTCGTGGTCGGTCTGCGAATCCTGATCAGATTCCGGCGACCGATCGACTACGACGGACCGGATTCGTCAAGCGTGAACGCGCCGGGGCGCGTACGCGGCGTCGAGGTCGCCGGCGTGGCCGGGGGTACGACCAACGGTTTGATCGGCGCGTGGGGTCCGGTGGTGACACCGTTCCTGCTGCATCGTCAAGTTCTCCCGCGGATCGTGGTCGGGTCGGTCAACACCGCCGAGATCGCAGTGGCCACCGTTGCCGCCGTCTCGTTGCTGACTTCGTCGCCGCAGGGGCTCGAGCCGTCGACGGTGATCGCGATGCTCGTCGGCGGCGTACTGGCGGCGCCGATCGCGGCGTGGACCGTGCGGTTCGTGCCAGCGCGTCTGCTCGGGGTGCTCGTAGCCGGGCTCCTACTGCTCACCAACTTCCGCGAGCTCGCCACCTGGGCCGACCTGGGCGTGATCCGGTGGGTCGGTTACGCCGCCATCACGGGTGCCATCGTGCTCGCCGCCGACCCACGTGTGCCGTGGCGCGCCGAGCGCGGGGCGCCGCCGGAGCACGGCGACGTGCGTACGTCCGCCGGTTCCTGACGCACGCCTGGCGCCGATGCGATGCTCAATTCGCGGTCGCAACGACTCGCGAGATGAGCGCCATCACGGCGTCGGCCTGCTCGGCCAGCGAGGCGGGACCGATCCGCAGCTCGGGCGTCGCCGGCGCTTGGTAGGGATCGTCGATTCCGGTGAAGCCGCGCAGCCGACCGGCCCGGGCCTCCCGGTAGAGCCCCTTGGGGTCGCGTTCCTCGCACATCTCGAGCGGGATGTCGACGAACACTTCGACAAACGCCAATCCCGCGTCGGCGTGCGCCGCGCGAACCCGCTCGCGATCGGACGCGTACGGGGAGATCGCAGGGACCAGCACCACGAGCCCGGCATCGGACATCAGCCGCGCCACTTCACCGAGCCGGCGCACGTTCTCGGCTCGGTCGTCGGCGGCGAAACCGAGGTCGCCGTTGAGCCCGTGGCGGATGTTGTCTCCGTCGAGCAGATAGCCGACGATGCCCTCGTCGAGCAGGCGCTCGGCAACCGCGTTGGCGATCGACGACTTACCCGAGCCCGACAATCCCGTCAGCCACACCGTCAGCCCGTGCAGGCCGTGCCGCCTCCATCGCTGCTCGCGGCTCACGGCGGTGTCGTGCCAGACGACGTGGGGCGAGCCGCCGGACGCTGCGTCAGCTGACGTCACGGATCATGCCGCCGGCGACCGTCTGGTGGGTTTCTTCGTCGATCAGCACGAAGCTGCCGGTCACCCTGTTGCGTCGGTAGTCGTCGGCAAATATCGGCTCGGTCGTGCGCAGCACGGCGCGGCCGATCTCGTTGAGCTCGAGCGCCGTCGCTTCGAGATCGCGGTGCATCGTGCTGATGTCGAGGCGGTAGCGCAGGTCGGTGACCATCGCCCGTACGTTGCGCGTCGTGTGCTTGAGCGCGTACACCTTGCGGACCTGCAGCGGCGCCGTCGAGTCCATCCAGCACAGCATCGCCTCGAGGTCCTGCGTCGGGCGGGGACGGTTGTGGGGCCGGCAGATCATGTCGCCGCGCGAGATGTCGATGTTGTCGGCGAGACGCACCGTGACGGCGACACCCGGACCGGCTTCGTCGACAGGGCCGTCGGGTGTGTCGATGGCGGCGATCGTGGAGCCGAAGCCCGAGGGAAGGACGATCACGTCGTCGCCGGGGCGCATCACGCCACCCGCCACCTGACCGGCATAGCCGCGGTAGTCGTGGTGCTCGGCCGTCTGCGGCCGGATGACGTACTGGACGGGGAAGCGGGCATCGGTCTGGTTGGCGTCGGACGCGATGTAGACGGACTCCAGGTGATGCAGCAATGTCGTGCCGTCGAACCAGGGCATGTTGTCGGAGCGTTCGACGACGTTGTCACCGTTGAGTGCCGAGATGGGGATGAAGGTCACGTCGCGCAGCGTGAGCCGCGTGGCGAACTGGGTGAACTGCTGCCGGATCTCCTCGAAGCGCTCCGCCTTGTAGTCGACGAGGTCCATCTTGTTGATGCAGATCACGAGGTGCGGGACGCCGAGCAACGAGACGAGCAGGCTGTGGCGGCGGGTTTGCTCGACGACGCCGTGGCGCGCATCGATCAGGACGATCGCCAGGTCAGCCGTGGAGGCGCCCGTGATCATGTTTCGGGTGTACTGAATGTGACCAGGGCAGTCGGCGATCACGAAGTCGCGTAGCGGCGTGGAGAAGTATCGGTAGGCGACGTCGATCGTGATGCCCTGCTCGCGCTCGGCGCGCAGGCCGTCGGTGAGCAGGGCGAGATCGACGTAGTCGGTGCCGCGTCGCTTGCTCACTGCTTCGATGTGCTCGAGCTGATCCTCGAAGATCGACTTCGAGTCGTGCAGCAGCCGGCCGATGAGTGTCGACTTGCCGTCGTCGACCGAGCCGACGGAGGCGAAGCGAAGTGGTCGCGGACGGGAGCCCATCAGAAGTATCCGAGACGCTTGCGGTCTTCCATGCCCGCCTCGCTGATCTTGTCGTCGGCGCGAGTGGCGCCGCGCTCTGTGATGCGCGCGACCGCGGTCTCGGCGATCACGTCCGAGACCGTGCGCGCCACCGACTCGACTGCCGCCGTGCACGTCGCGTCACCGATCGTCCGGAAGCGGACGGTTTCGCGGAAGGGTGCGTCACCGTCGATCATCGGCAGGAACGGGTTGACCGCCATCAACATGCCGTCGCGCCGGAACACCTCACGCGCGTGTGCGAAGTAAAGGCTCGGCAGCTCGATACGGCGCTCCTCGACGAAGCGCCACACGTCGAGCTCGGTCCAGTTCGAGAGCGGAAAGATGCGGAGGTGCTCGCCGCGCCGGTGGCGGCTGTTGTACAGACCCCAGAGCTCGGGTCGTTGGTTCTTCGGATCCCACTGGCCGAACTCGTCACGGTGCGAGAACACCCGCTCCTTGGCCCGCGCCTTCTCCTCGTCGCGGCGACCGCCGCCGAAGAGCGCGTCGAAGCCATGCTTCTCGGCCGCCTCGAGCAGCACCGGCGTCTGGATCCGGTTGCGGGTGCCGTCCGGCGGCTCCTGCACCAGGCCACGCTCCAGCGCCTCGGGCACGCTCGCGACGATGAGCTGGACGCCGAGCTCGGCCACCCGCCGGTCGC
>DASQTR010000338.1:0-3064 GCA_035641795.1 Ilumatobacter sp. | reverse complement strand
GTAGGTCCGGTCGACGAGCCGACCGGGGGGTCAGGCGAAGGCGGCGGCGGCGACGTCGCCGTAGCGCTCGGCGAGATGGAACGTCATCTCGTTGCGCACACGCTCGGGCACGTCTTCGAGGTCGGGCTCGTTGCGTTTCGGCAGCACGACCTCACGCAGGCCGGCTCGATGGGCGGCGAGCACCTTTTGCTTGACGCCGCCGATCGGGAGCACCGCGCCCTGGAGCGTGATCTCGCCGGTCATGCCCACCGTGTCGCGCACGGGGCGGTCGGTGAGCAGGCTGACGAGCGCGGTGGTCATCGTGATGCCCGCCGACGGACCGTCCTTCGGCACCGCGCCCGCCGGAACATGAACGTGGAAGCGCTGGTTCAGGCGCGCGGCGTCGACGCCGAGCTCGTCTGCGTGCGAGCGCACGTAGTTGAGCGCGATCTGCGCCGACTCCTTCATCACGTCACCGAGCTGGCCGGTGAGGGTGAGGCCGGGCTCGGCGCCGTCGGCGGTCGGGAAGCCGGTCGTTTCGACGAACAGCACGTCGCCACCGTGACCGGTGACGGCGAGACCGGTGGCCACGCCGGGCGTCTGCGTGCGTTCGGGGACGTCGTCGACGATCTTCGCCCGGCCGATCCAGTCGGAGAGCTCGCCGTCGGGAACCATGAGCGGCGTCGCTTCCCCGGCGGCGATCTTGGCGGCTGCCTTGCGGGCGAGCGTCCCGAGCGTGCGCTCGAGACCGCGCACCCCGGCCTCGCGGGTGTACCCGCGGATCGCGGCGAGGATGACCGCGTCCGGCACGTCGAGCTCCTCGGGCTTCAGGCCTGCCCGGTCGAGCTGGCGTGGCAGCAAGTAGCGGCGGGCGATGAAGACCTTCTCGTCCTCCGTGTAGCCGTCGAGCCGGACAAGCTCCATCCGGTCGAGCAGCGGCCCGGGGATGGTGTCGGCGACGTTGGCGGTGGCGATGAACACGACCTCCGAGAGGTCGAGGTCGACCTCGAGGTAATGGTCGCGGAACGTGTGGTTCTGGGCGGGGTCGAGCACCTCGAGCAGGGCACTCGTGGGATCGCCCGACCAGCCGCCGGGCATCAGCTTGTCGACCTCGTCGAGCAAGATCACCGGGTTCATCGTCCCCGCCTCGGTGAGGGCGCGGGCGATGCGGCCGGGCTGCGAGCCGACGTAGGTGCGCCGATGGCCACGGACCTCTGCCTCGTCACGGATGCCGCCGAGCGCGACGCGCACGAACTTGCGGCCCATCGCCCGAGCGATCGACTCGCCGAGGCTGGTCTTGCCGACGCCTGGTGGGCCGACGAGCGTGATGATCGCGCCACTCCCCCGCCCGGTCGTCTGTACGCCGCGCTCGTGACGCAACTTGTGAACGGCCAGGAACTCGACGATCCGATCCTTCACGTCTCGCAGGCCGTAATGGTCGTCGTCGAGCACCTTGGTGGCGACGGCGAGGTCGAGGGTGTCGTCGGTGCGCGTGCCCCACGGCAGCTCGAAGAGGCGATCGAGCCATGTGCGGATCCAGCCGTGCTCGGGCGACTGGCTGCTGGTGCGCTCGAGGCGGTCGAGCTCGCGATCGATCGCCAGCTTGACCTTCTCGGCGGCGTCGAGGTTCTCGAGCCGCTCGCGGTACTGGGCGACCACGTCGTCGTCCCCCTCGCCGAGCTCCTTGCGGATGGCGGCGAGCTGTTGACGGAGGAGGTATTCGCGCTGCTGCTTGTCGACTCCCTCGGAGACGTCGTTGCGAATCGTCTCGGCGACCTGTAGCTCGGCGAGATGCTCCTTCGCCCAGCCGAGAACGAACTCGACACGCGCCTCGACGTCGAGGAGGTCGAGCACATGGAGCCGGCGTGCCTCGTCGAGCTCCGCCCAGGCGACGGCGGCGTCCGCGAGTGCGCCCGGCTCGAGACCGGCGCGAAGGATCTCGGGAAGGCGGCGCGAACGGCGCAGCTCGGCGATCAGTTGCAGCGTCGCCGCGAGCTCGCGGGCGGACGCTTCGATGCGCGGGGTCGGCCGTGGATCGGTGATCACATCGACGTCGGCGAAGTCGGCGCCGCGCTCGCTGGAATGGACCGCCGCCAGGCGGGCCCGGGAATCGACCTGAACGATTGCGGCCTGCGCCCCACCCGGGAGCGTCCCGGTGGAAGGGACATGGGCGAGGAGCACAACCTCGTTGGGTCGCCCGGCGTCGGAACGGGGAACACGGAACGCCACCTGGCCGCCGGCAGCGGCATCGATCGCGCGCCGAAGCGCCGTGTCTTCGAGGGTGAGCGTAACTGTGACGCCCGGCAAGATGGGCGCCGGCAGGGTTGCGATCGGGATCCGGAGCTGGGTGGCGGTACTTGTCATTGCCTTCAGCGTAAGTCGGTAATCCTGATATCCACCGACTCAACCTTGTAACGCTCGTCACCTTCGGATGTCCGCTGGCCCGGTGTCAGACACGCGGTCCCGCGTGGGACGACGAGCCACCCGACAGGCGTGTCAGACACCACCGCGTAGCAGGGTCTTTTGCACCTTGCCCATTGCGTTGCGCGGCAACGACTCCACGACCCGGACCTCGCGTGGACGCTTGTGCGCCGACAGCGTGGCGGCGACGTGGTCGATCAGCGCCTGCGGCTCGACGCCTTCGCCCACTACGAACGCCACGATCCGCTCGCCTAGGTCTGAATCAGCGAGGCCCACCACGGCGACCTCGGCGACCGACGGATGGGCGAGCAACACCGATTCGACCTCGCCGGCGCCCACCTTGAAGCCGCCGGTCTTGATGATGTCGATCGAGGAGCGGCCGACGATCCTGTGCATGCCGTCGGGGCCGATCGTCGCCGCGTCGCCCGTCACGAACCAGCCGTCGGGCGTGAACGACTCGGCCGTCTTCTCTGGGAGATTGAGGTAGCCGTCGAACATCGTCGCCCCGCAGATCTGCAGGCCGCCGATCGTCTCACCGTCGTACGTCGCCTCGCCGCCGCCATCGGTGCCCAGCCGGCTCTCGACGCCGGCGATCGGCATGCCGACGTGGCCGGGACGGCGCTCGCCGTCATGGCGGGTCGAGATCGTGATCAGCGTCTCCGTC
>DASQTR010000337.1:0-2834 GCA_035641795.1 Ilumatobacter sp. | reverse complement strand
CTCTCGCGTGCCCCCCGAGTGAGGCGAGACGCGTTCCGCAGCAACAGCGTGGGCGTTTCCCGTTCGATCGGTCTCCGCGTGAATCCCGGTCCGTGCAGCCTCACTTCAGCGCGTTCGACGATGCCCTGTGCAACAGCCCGCTCGAGCCAATGCAGTGCGCGCGCTCGAACCGAGCTGTTCGAACTGGGATAGGGAAAGACGACGTGTCGTATCACGCAGCCTCACCGGGTGACCGGCACCGAACCGCCGGACGCCTGCAGCACGCTCGAGACGCTACTGTCCCGCCGTGCCGATCGACGCCGAGGTGCTGATCGTCTCGTACAACAGCGCCGAGTTCCTCGGCCGCTGCCTGCCGACACTCGCGGCGCGCATGCCCGGAATCCCTGTAGGTATCCGCGAGCACGGAATCGATCCGGATGCGATTGCCGCGCTTCCGCGCATTGCCGCCCGGCACACGTCGCCGGTGCGGCTGGAGTTCGGCCCCGACAATCCCGGCTTCGCGGCAGGATGCAACGCCTTGGCCGCCAACTCACGAGCAGAGTGGCTCGTCTTCCTCAACCCCGACACCGAAGTGATGACATGGATCGACGATGCACCGCCCGATCGATCCGTCGTGGGTGCCACAATCGTCAATTCCGAACCGGCGGGCGATCACTCGGGTCGTTCGTACCGGTTCGCCGACGAGGTCGCTCGCAGCTGGCTGCGACGGCGCGGCCCGGCACCGGACGGACGCGGCTTCGTAAGTGGTGCGGCGTTGATGATCCAGCGTCGGTGGTTCGAAGAGCTCGGCGGCTTCGACGCGAGGTACTTCCTGTTCTACGAGGACATCGATCTGTGCCTGCGAGCGAATGCACACGGTCTGCGCACCGCCGTGTCACCCGGATGGCGGGTGCGACACGCTCGCCAGCACAGCACCCGCGAGCGGTTCGCGGACGCCATCCAGTGGTCATACGAGTCAGGTTGCCTCTTCCACCGAGAGCACGGGACGCCGGCGGCTGTGTACCGCGCCTATGTGGCGATCGACTCGATGCTCCGCAGCGGGGTGCACCGACTGAGGGGCGATCGGGGTCGGGCGTCGACGTATGCAGCGCTCGCCAGGCGGGCGGTCACCGACCTCGCCTTACGGCGTGCGATAACCGCCGTGCGGTAGAAATGCGACGCGCCCCACCTGGGGCGTCGGGGGACCGACGCCCCGAGGCACGTCGCGCCCGCCAGAATCGCTCAAGCTCCCCGCGATCGGGCCCGATGGGTCAAACGTCCGGTTCGCGCCCCTGACTACCGAGAGAACCTCATTGTGCTTCGCAAGATCGCCGTCCTAGCCCTGATCTCAGCGTCGGTCACGGTTGTCGGCGTCACTACCGCCACCGAACGGGCACTCGCCGCGCCGGTGACGCTCAGCGAGATCTCTGCTTCGCCGCTCGTCGCCAACTTCGCCGGGTGGGACATGGGATTCGCGACGAACAGCCTCTTCAGCTCGGCCGCGGTCGGCGACGTCACGGGCGACGGGCAACCCGACGTGGTCGTCGGGGGCATGAACAGCGTCGCCCGCGTGTACGACCTGGCCGTATCCAGGGTGATCGCCCTCGACCCCGGCGGAGCGAACGCGGCCACCGGTCAGGGCGCGACGCAGCCGTCGCCGGCGCTGGGAGACATCAACGGTGATGGCGTCGACGACGTCGTCATCGGCAACACCGGGGGCCGTCTCGCGGCGTACTCCGTCCGGAACGGTGTCGCGACCCAGCTGTACAACCACTTCGTGGCTCCGGCCTTCGACGGAGCGTTGGTGGGTCTGCTCGGCACGCCGGCGGTCGGATACATCGACCGCGACACCAACCTGGATGTCGTCTCGTCGAGTTGGGGCCAGACGGTGGACGTGTGGTCCGGGCCGACCGGGCAACCGATCCCGCAACTGCGCCAGTGGCTGCGCGACACGATCTGGAGCTCGCCGGTGATCGGCGACATCAGCGGAGACGGCGTGAGCGAGATCGTGGTCGGCGCCGATTGTGAAGGGTCGGGCACGCCGCAGCCCTGCCACGGCATCGGCCAGGGCGGCTACGTGTGGGCCTTCAACCTCGACGGGTCCGTGCGGTGGAGCTACTTCGTGCGCGACGCCGTCGTGTGGTCGACGCCGGCTCTCATCGATCTGAACAACGACGGCGCGCGCGATGTCGTCGTCGGCACGGGGCTGTATTTCCTCGGCCCAGCGGCAAACAGGATCATGGCGATCGACGGCCGGACCGGCCAACTGATGTGGAACGCAGCGACCGGAGGACCGGTGCTCGGTTCACCGGCGGTGGGTCTCGTCAACGGCCATCCACGAGTGTGGATCGTGAGCGGCGGCGGGATGTTGATGTCCTGGAACGCTGCCGGGCAGCTGCAGTGGCAACAGTGCGTGATGGACCAGCCGTGCTCGCCTGGCGCCGGAACCTTCGGCGGCGTCGCGATCGCCGACGTCAACAACGACGGCACGCTCGATGCAGTGGTGCAGGCGGAACAGACGCTGCGCGTGCTGAACGCTGTGACCGGTTCCTCCCAGACGTCGGTTCGGTCGCGATACCAACACGGGCTCCTGCCGTCATTCGCTACACCGACGGTGGCCAGCGTCAACGGCAAGACCTGGATCGTGCAGGTCAACATCGGCGACCCGAACGGGAACTGGCAGGCCGACGGCGGCGACGACCTCGTGGTGTCGATATGGACCACTGGAACGGCACTCGGGGCGGCGCCATGGCCGACTTTCAAGGGGAACATGGCTCGGACGGGCGGCCCGGAGTCCGTGCCGCCGCCCCAGCCCGTCGTGCCGTCGGGACGCGCCTGCTTCAAGGTCTCCGGGT
>DASQTR010000336.1:0-3881 GCA_035641795.1 Ilumatobacter sp. | reverse complement strand
ACGAGCCGGAGTCGGCCAGCTCCTCGGCTCCTCGGATCTCCAGCAGGTCGAAGGTGTCGTCGCCGCCGTTGAAGCGCTCTTGCGGGAAGCCGACACCAAGCTCGGGTGAGTAGCTGCGCAGGACCGCACGCTCACCGGGTTCGACCTCGACGACGATCTCGGCCCGTTCTCCGGGTGAGAGCTGCACCCGGGTCGTGTCGTGTGGCTGCTCCAGCAGGCCCGAATCGGTGCCGACCAGCCAGTAGGCGCGGTCGTCGGCGAAGCCGAGGTTGTAGACCCGGGCATTGGAGGCGTTGAGCACTCGGAACCGCACCAGCGATGTGGTGGCTTCGAAATAGGGGTCGTGGGTGCCGTTGATGAGGATCTGATCGCCCAACACCCCGACGTTGCTCATAGTCGGCGCACCGTCGTCGAGCGAACCGTCCGACTCGAACCGCTTGTCCTGAACGATCAGCGGCACATCGTCGATGCCGTAGTCGGCGGGCAGCTCGAGTGGCGAGTCGTCGTCGATCAGGAACATTCCGGCGACGCCCCGGTACACGTGATCGGCGGTCTGCCCGTGGGGGTGTGGGTGATACCAGAGGGTTGCGGCTGGCTGGTCGATCTCCCAGCTCGGTGACCAAGTGGAGCCGGGCTCGATGGGCTGGTGCGGGTTGCCGTCGGCGGCTGCTGGCAGGTGCATGCCGTGCCAGTGCAGCGTGGTCGACTCGGGCAGGTCGTTGTCGACGTGGACGGCGACCTCGTCGCCGCGCGACGCCCGCAGTGTCGGGCCGAGGTAGCTGCCGTTGGCACCCCAGGTCTCGGTCTGTCGACCGGAAACGAGCTCGGTCGTGCCCTCCTGGAGCCGGAGCCGGAACACCTTGCGGCCGTCGGCGTCGATCTCCGGCTCGAGCACGGGCGGGATGTGCAACGGCTGCTCGAACGCCAGGTCGCCGACCGTGTCGGTCCGGGCCCCCGAGTACAGCCAAGCACCCGTCGCGGCGATGGCGGCGCCGACCACGAGCGCTCCTGCCCCACCGACCAGGAGCAGGCGGCGAAGCCAAGGTCGTCGATTGAGTGAAGCGAACATGCATCCACGGTGACGGACCAGGCCCCTCATCGTCGTCCCACCAGCGGCCGAGTCTTCAGCTACTGCGCTGAGACGACGCGCCCTCCGTGGCTGGTGGTGGTGGCCTACAACCGGGCGGGCACCGCGCCGGTCGTCGCAGTTGCGACGACCGCGACGTACGCCAGGCGAAGGAGCCGCGATACCTCCGCACGGAGGACGACGCCGCAGCAGCCTCGCCGTACCGTCGGAGCCACGACCGGCTAATCGTCGGGATCCACGAAGACGGGAGTCTGACATGAGCACCCACGTCTACGGGCTAACCGTGAGCATGCTCGCGGACGCGTCGCGGGCCGCTCGCACCGTTGACCACGCCGTCACCTTGCTTGACGACGCCACCGACACGATCGTCGTGATCGACCAGCGCGGCCACGTGACCGTGCGAGCGGATGACACGAGACTGCGGTGAGCGGCGCCTGTGCCGTTGCTTTGCCCACCACGAGGCGCTCGTCGGCCCCCTGACTGACCTCGACGGTCACGCTCGGTCAGCCCGGCTGGTCGCTCGACGCGGCGGACCGGATGCCCGGCGGCGTCGAGCACCGCCGCGGCCGCCTCGGCGTCCAGCCGACCGATCCGGGCCTCATGGGTGAGGGCATCGGCGGCCGCCGTCGGTGAGAGGGCCGGTCGGTGGGGCCGGGGTTCGGTCATTGCCTGGTACACGTCGGCGGCGGCGAGCAGCCGTGCGCCGGGCGTGAGGGCGGCACCGACGGCGCCGCGGTGGTAGCCGGAACCGTCAAGGCACTCGTGGTGGAGCGTGGCGATGGTCGCTAGATCGGCCAGAAAGCCAGAACGAGCGAGGACCCGCTCCGAGTAGTAGGCGTGCAGCCGCACCCGCTCCCACTCATCACGCGTCAGCGGGCCGTCCTTGTTCCAGATGCTGACGGGTATCGCGACTCGACCGAGGTCATGGATCAGCGCCGCTCGGCGGATCCGGACGACATGGGCCGGCTCGAACCCCAGCTCTGCGCGGCGCCGGCCGCCAGCGTCGCCACGCCAACGGAGTGGCCCACGAAGTAGCGAGAGATGAGGTCGGCGAAGCTGCTCATCGCCTCGAGCGCACGGTCGATCGCCAGCCCGTCCAGCATCAACTGCTGGTCGGGCTCGGAGGCGAGCACCTCATCCCACATTGATGCTTCGGGGTCGAGCGAAAGGATCTCGGCGGCGTCGTCGGCACATTGCACGGCGATGGACGGATCGAACGCGCCCCCCGCGCGCGAGCGGATCACCTGTGCCGCGTGCTCGTCGCCGCCCAGCATGCGCTGGAAGGCGGCGTCACGAGCAACGTGGAGAATCCGCACGGCGAGGGGGATCTGGTCACCCTTGGCGCCGTCAGGTTGTCCCTTGCCATCCCAACGCTCCGCGAAGTGAGCGAACAGCGGCTTGATCGAAGCGGGCAACCCGAGGCGGTCGGTCAGCATCTGCGCCACCTGGCAGAACGCTGTCGTCTCGTACTTGAACGCTCTGGCCGCTCTGGGCAGGCCACGAACGAGCCGGATCGCCCGCATCGGAGCGGAGTCGCCAGGGGGCGCGATGGCCCGCATGACGCCCGCCATCATCTCCGGGCGTGAACCGAACCTCACAGGAGTGGCGTAGGTCGTCAACGCCCGCTCATCACCGAAGATCTCGTCGGTCGTCTCGGCACCGGCCGTGCATCCGACGTAGAACAACAGGCACGCGTAGTAGGTCTGCCACGCCGTCTCCTCGTCGACGTGCATGCGCTCGGCCAGCCGCATCGCGAACAACGTGCTGTGCAGACCATGCTCGAGAGGAACGCCGATGCCGAGGTCGGTCGCGAGCGAGAGTGCCGCGATGACCTCAGCGGTGCGCAGACGATCGACCTCTGACGCGGCAGTCGACACCGGGTGACAGTAGGGCCCGGACCACGGTCTCCGGTACGGGAGACGTCACGCTGAACAGCACAACTCTCGGTTCACCAAGCCGCTTCACCAACACGATCAACGGCACCATGCTCCCACGAAAGTGTCAGAACGACGTGTTCAACCGCCCGGCCACGCCGCGGTGTCCTCGAACGCGCGACCAAGCGGGATCGTGCCCTGTGGCAGAAGTGCCGGTACAGCGACAAACCTCGCGAGCACTTGCGAATCACGCGGAGCTTTGACAGCCCGCCGAATCGGCGTGCGGGACATCGGCGACTGCATGATCTGTCGCGCCAGAATGGTCCACGAGAGCGCCCATCCCCGTCGATCTGGCGCGGTCGATCTGGCGGAGCTCGGCAAGCCCATCAACCGCGTGCGGCTCGGCAAGGGCGTGTACGTGTATCACCAGGGTCACTGCCGGCGATGCGGTTCGGCGTCCGAGGTCATCGACCTCGGCGGCCGGCGCCTCTGGGCATGCCCGCGAGCAGCCGGACACGTAGCGTCGCCGCCATGCCTGCCCCGCACTGGTTCTGGGGCTTCATGTACGACCGCGAGAGCGCGGCCTGGGAGCGGCGACGCGACGAGCCGGAGCATCGTGAGCTGGTCGAGCGGTCCGCCGATGAGCTCGCGAACGTGGTTGCATCGCCTGGACCTGTAGCCGACCTCGGCTGCGGACCTGGCGCGCACGGGCTCGCACTCGCGCGGCGCGGTTATGACGTCGTCGGTGTCGACGGGTCTCCTCGCATGGTCGCGGTGGCGCGGACACGCGCCGCGCGCGACAAGGTCGACGCGACGTTCGACGTGCACGACCTCAGCGCGCCGCTCCGCTTCGCGGACGCGTCGCTCGGAGGTGTCCTCGCGAGCCTCGTCCTACAGCACCTCCCGCATCCAGCGGCCTT
>DASQTR010000335.1:0-2199 GCA_035641795.1 Ilumatobacter sp. | reverse complement strand
GGGCAGCGGCGTCGACCGGCCACTCGCACGGTTAGCCTCCAGATGCTGACCAAGGAGGCGCTATGGCTGAGCCGGTCTATGTGTCCGAGGTCCGGATCGAACGCCGCGGCGGCCCGATTCGGGAAGCCTTCCTCCCGGCCGAGGAGCAGCCGGTCGTGTTCGGGGTCCATGGTGCTGTCGCCGCCCACTACGGCGTGCGACCCGAGGACGTCTCGCCCCACGCCACAACCCTCGACTACCCCGTCGCCGCAGCCGGCGGCTGACTGACCGGCACGTTCGCCGGCGCCCTCACGGCCCGGCGAATCGACCCTGCCGGTCTGGTGGGGCACGCCCGAGGCGAAGTCGAGCTCGAAGGGAAGGTCCTGGTGCTCAAGCGCATCCACGTGAGCTACTCCGGCTTCGACTTCGCCGACGCCGACCGTGAGACCGTCCAGCGCGCGATGGCTACCCACGCCCAGGGATGCCCGGTCGCCCGCAGCATCGGCGCGGCCGTCACCGCCGCCGTCGACGGCCTCTAGCTGCGCGCCCGCGCCGGGCTCAGTGGGGTCCGGTTTTGGAGGCGCGTCGCTGGGAGGTCTCTGTGGCCGGTCGTTCACGGCTGCGTGAAGGCACGCGGTGATCGATCGGTGGTCACGCAGAGCGGGTTCAGCCTCCGTCGCTTGGCCCGTCCGACAAGCTCGACGACGATCCGGGCTCCGGTCCCACGTCGGCGGCGGGAGCGATCAACGGACATTCGCACGATCCGACCGCCGCCATCCGATTCGGGCGTCAGCGTCCCGGTGCCCACGACCACTCCGTCCTCCTCCCACACCACGATCTCACCGCCCCTGGTGACGTAGCGCGACCACATGTGATCGACGTCGGGGTTGGCGGCAGCTTCAAACTGCTCCCGCCAACGCTCCCGCATGCCGGACAGAATCAACTGGCGGACTGCCGCCTGATCGCGCGTCTCGAAGTCCCGGAGCACACGCGCAATCCTGCTGCAGCTGGCCAGGCGCCCGATTATCGGCGTTCTCGGGCGTGCCTCCCCAGTGTCGGCAGCAACGAGGCGTCGACTTGTGCGATCCGACCGTAGGTGTCGTCAGTGACACGCTTCTCAACGACCGGTCAGGAATGAATACGTGCACGTGAACGTGCGAAACACGGTCCCGCGGCGATGCCGCGAGCTGGTGAAGGACTGGCTGGCTCCGCCGGTCATGGACGGCTCACCGTGCGGCGAGCACTTCCTCGGTCCACGTCAGGCCGGCGATGGCCGTGGGAAACCCGCTGGTCGTGATCGCGAGCAGTGAGACGTGGCGGATCTCGTCCACCGTGGCTCCCGCATCGAGGGCTCTTCGGACGTTCGACCTCACGGCGCCCTCCGCGAGGGCGCCGACTGCGATGCCGAGATGCACGAGCCGTTGGGTCCGTTCATCAAGTGGCCCTGCGCCGGCAGAAGCTTCCCCCAGCTGGTCAAGAGCAGCCGCGACTCTCGGGTAGCTCGCTCGAAACTCGCGGTACGTAGCGGGCAAGTAGTCGCTCATGCTGGTCCTCCTCGGTCGAGCGCTCTCAAGCATGACCCAGGAGCAGGCACACAAAACCCTGCCGCTAGCTTCGCGGTCGCCTACAGAAGACAGTCCTTGAGAGGCCGACCGGGAGTGCCACCCTCACTCATCCGCGCTCTACCGGCGTGCAAGCAGTGCCGCGCGACGTGCCGCTCGTCCGGCGATTGGGGACAGCCGTCGGGACAGCGGCGCGTGCCGCAGGAGACATGCTCACCGTTCTCGTCGACGATTCCGCCTTCGCCAAGCTGGGGACATCCGCGACGACGATGTCCGGGCTACGGGGCGAACACGGCTGCAGCGAGTCGAACGCCGACCGGATCGATGCTCGTGCGGCTACGGACCCGAACCAGGCCGCGCGTGCCGATGCCAGATCAGTGGCGGCGCAGACCTTGCGAGGATGTCGAGATCGGCGTGGCGGCTTCGTCCCAGGAGTGGATGTGGCCACCGTGGCCCGGCAACACCGAGGAGAGCCAGCATGACGATCCAGCGGATGGACAACGTCCTCATCGTTGTCGATGACCTTGACGCGGTCATTGCCTTCTTCGTCGAACTTGGGATGGAGCTGGAGGGCAAGGGGCCGATCGAGGGACGTTGGGTGGAGCGTGTAATCGGGATCGATGAGGTCCGACAAGACGTTGCGATGCTGCGCACCCCG
>DASQTR010000334.1:0-4711 GCA_035641795.1 Ilumatobacter sp. | reverse complement strand
TCGCCGAGACCATCGACCGGGCGAAGAAGTACGTCGTGTCGAGCACGCTGAGCGGGGTCGATTGGAATGCCGAGCTGGTGCGAGGCGACTTGGGGCAAGCGGTTCAGCGGCTCAAGCAGGAGCCAGGCGAGGGCCTGTTCGCGGGTGGCGTGACGCTCCCCCTGACGTTGGCAGATCTGGGACTGATCGACGAGTACGAGTTCCTTGTGCAGCCAGTCCTTGCCGGACACGGGCCGACGTTGCTCGCCGGTCTGCGCGAGCGCATCCAGCTCGAGCTCGTGGATCGCCATGAGCTCCGGTCGGGGGCGGTCGCCCTGCGATACCGGCCCACGCGAGTTGCGGCTTGACGTGATTTGTCCTGGCATGTTGGCCGCTGACTCGCGACGGAACGACGGATCCGGGCGCTTCCAGACAGTCGTAGGGCGCACTACTTGGGCGGGAGGGAGCGGACGTGGTCGACGCCGCGCCGCACCCACGGGATAAGTTGACGCTTGGTGCGCAGACCCTCGGGGTCGACTCGTATCCAGCCCGCCATCTCGCGACCGCGCATCACCATCGGTCTGGTGTGCGGCTTCTCGAGCAGCGCGTCGGTGCGGCTGCGGTCGACGTTCAGCAGCACCCCGCCCTCGCGACTGGCGGCGACGGCCATGTGGCCGCCGACGAGGAAGGCGAGGCCGCCGAACATCTTCTGCTCGCGCACACCGTCGACATGTAGGTCCGACAGCACATCGCGGATCCGGTCGGCGAGATCATCGTCGTACGCCGATGGCACAGGCGGCGTCGGTGCGGCGAATTCGCGGGCGTCGGCGAGCAGCTGCTCCCACGCGTTCGGGTCGGGGTCGGGGATCGTCACCCACTCGCGGAAAACGCGGCCGTTCGGGGCGAACGGTTCGCCGGTGCCGTCGGCGATCAACTTGACGACGCGCTCGCGTGGCAGCTTCACGACGAGCGCCTCGGCGTGTGGATCGAACGCGGCGAAGAAGCGACCCGCCCGGCGTACACACGGGTAGCCCATCATCGTGGAGCGTCCGACGGCCGGGTCGTACAGCAGGTCGTCGGTCAGCTCGTCGTACAGCGTGCGGGCGTCGCTCACGCCGACAGTCTCACGCAGGCGGGGTAAAGACACCGAACAGGCTGCCGACGGGATCCCGCAGGTAGGCGAATGGCGGCCCGGCGGGCGGCCCAACGTCCTTGCTGACAACTTTGCCGCCCAGCTGCTCGACCGTTTCGCAGGTCGCGGCGACGTCCGTGACGGCGATGTAGAACACGGCGTGGCCCGGCATTGCACCGCCGGTCCCGACGACACCGCCGAACGGGACGTCACTGCCTGGCAGCGCGGCCACGCGATAGTCCATGCCAGTGGTCTCGGGGTCGGCGAACGGGCTGAACGCCCAGCCGAACAGGTCGGAGTAGAACGAGGTCGCAGTATCGGGGTCGTCGGTGGCGACCTCGAACCAGGCGAGTGTGTTGGGAGTGAAGGCGTTGGTCATACCGGCGAGCATGCGCGCGTCTGGCGACAACCCTGTGTCGGTGTTTGTCGCATTTCGTTCACTCCCACGCCGGCGCACGCGTCTCGTAGTCCTCGACACCGAACTCGCGGACTGGTTGCTGGAAGGTGCCGGGCAGCGACTCGACCGAGCGGATGCGGTCGATGCGGAACACGCGCTCGTCCTCGCGCAGCCGGCACCAGCCGGTGACATAGGAGCCGTTCGGGCCGAGCACGACGTGGTGCGGCTCGACCTCGCGCACCGTCGACCGGCCACCGACGTCGAGGTAGTCAACGAGGATCGGTGTCGCGTCCTCGACGGCGCGCACCACCGCGTCGGCAATCGCCTGGTCCGGCGCGCTGACCGGCTGCACGAGCAGGCGAACGCCCTCGGCCAAGGTGCGGGCACGGGCCGCCTCGCTCTCGGGCATCGCGGCGACGACCTTGAGCAGCGCCGTGCGAGCGTCGCGAGCCCACGGCGTGTCGTCGAGCCGCCGCAGACCGACCGCCAACGCCGCCGCCTCGGCGGGCGTGAAGTTGAGCGGCGGCAGCGTCATCGAGCGGTCGAGCACGTAGCCGCCGCGGCGGCCGAGCTGCGCCGAAATCGGCACGCCCCCCTCCTGCAGCGCGAGGATGTCGCGCTCGATCGTCCGCACACTCACCTCGAAGCGCTCCGCCAGGCGGCGCGCATTGCGGCCCGGCGACCCAGCCGCCCGTAACTCCTCGACGAGGGCGTACAGCCGGTCGAGCCGGTTCATCCCTCAGAGCCTATGCGGCGGGTGTTCACGCAGTCGGTTCGCCATACCACAGGAACTGGGCCGCGAAGGTACAGATTGTTACGGTCCGGGGTAAATCCCCGCGACACCACGGCGCCCATTGGACGGAGAGCACCATGACCATTCCAGCTACTCACCGACGGGGGTTGCGGGCGGCCGCGATCGGGTTTTTGTCGATCCTGCTCTTCGCCGGTCCTTCCGCGGCGAGCGCACGACAGGCGCCGAGCGCACTCATCCCGAACAGCGGGGCGTTCGGGTTCTTCAACGCGCGTGTGAACGAGGTGACGATCGACGAGTTCGCCCAGGTTCACCTGGCGATGGACTGGGCGGTGCCCGCCGGCACGGTCGCCGGCGACACGATCCGCATCGTGCTTCCCGCCGCCCTGAACGAGCTGAGCTTCCAGGCGTTCAACGTGCTGGACACCACCGGACTGGAGTTGGGCCTGGCCTCGCTCGATCGGAGCGACCCGGCCAATCCGGCCGTGGTGTTCACGTTCAACGCCAACGTGCAGCTCGGCTCCGCCGGCACGCACGGCACCGCGTCGTTCGCGTTGTCGCTCGATCGGTCGCAGCTGGAGTTCGTCGACGGCGTCGTCGACGTCCAGATCTTCGACGACACGGTCACGGTGACTCAGAACCCGTTCGTGAACTCGACGGTCCCGAAGAAGACCGGCAACTGGCGGCCGAACCAGCTCGACGCCACCACGCTGGACTCGGAGGGGCGGCTGATCCAGACCGAGCGGCACATGGGGTACGCCGTGTACCTGCCGATCGACACCGCCGCCGCGACGGACGACGACTGGACCACCATCTCGTTCACGGAACCGCCGCCGAACGGGTTCCGCGCCCACTGCACCAACTTCGGGCCCAACCAGCTGAACGGGTTCCAGGTTCAGGTGCAGGCCGCCGGCGGGTTCACGGTTGTGCCGATCCCGAGCCCCACGGAGCTGCAGCTCACGAGCGTCGTGTGCAACGCCGATCGGTCGACGACAGTCACCGCCGTGAAGCCCGCCGCCGACACCGGTCGCTACTACCGGATCTTCTACAACGCCGACCTGTTGACCGACGGCCTCGGGCGACCGATCTACGAGGACACGCCAGGTCACTTCGTCGTCGGATTCCCCGGGGAGTACCGCAACGACGCGTTCGTGACGGCCGGTGCGCGCACGTTCGAGGTGTCCACCCGCGTCGCCGCCCAGTCGGGTGAGGCGATCGGTGTCCTGGTCAACCTGCCCGACGTCGACATCGAAAAGTTCTCGGCGAGCTCCTGGGAGGGCGTCCAGTTCGTCGCCGGGGTGCCGCAGCTGAGCGGCGGAGCCGACCCGCAGCCGGTCAACCAGCCCGAAGAGGACTTCGACACCGGGCCCGGCAAGGAGCTCGTCGGGACACAGGCCCAGGCCGTCAGGTTCCGGATCACCAACATCGGCACCGAGCCGCTGACCCAGATCCTCATGACCGACGCGACGCTGGGCGGGGGTGCCATCGGCGCCATCGACTGTGACTTCTCCCCGTTCGGTGGACCGGCCACGGGTCCGTCCGGCGGCGCGGCGGTGCTCCCGCCCGAGGCAGGATTCGACTGCGCGGCCACGCTCCCGGCGCTCGGCGACGGCGCAGCCCACGCCGACCTGGCCACCGTCACCGCGGTCGGCACCGGCAGCGGGATCCAGGTGACGGACGCCGATGCGTGGAACGCGTTCACCCCCGCGGCAACCGAGACGACCACGACGGTCGCGCCGACGATAGCGCCAGCGGTCCTACCGCCTGGCCCGACGACGATCTCGACTGGATCCGCCGGTCAACTGCCCGCGACCGGTGGCGACCCGCAGTCGACGATGACGCTCGCGCTGCTCGTGCTCGCCGGCGGCGCAGCCCTGTTCCTCGTCGCCCGACGTCGATCGGCCTGATCGCCGGCTCAGTACGGGTTCGTGATGTAGCCCGGGAAAACCTTCGATTGCGGGCGCAACCAACCCATCGAGCAACTGCCCGACGCCGAGCCGTCGCAATTTTCGCCAGATCGTGACACGCGGCGCCGAGGGCGCGCGAGGCAGCCGATACGCCAGCAGCACCCGCTCGATCCGGTCAGCCACCCTAGAACTGCAGTTGTGCAACCGGTGGTTACACAAGACGTTTCTCGCCGTCACATCACATTCAACGCGGCTTGCTGGGACGCGGGCGCTATGTGTGGTCGTGGCGGTGATGGAGGTCGGGGACGTGCGGGTGGGCGTGAACCATGGCTTCGTGGCGGTGTTGGTGGTGATGTCGTCCCGAGAACGCGTCGTCATGGATGTGATCGTGGTGTCCGTCGTCGTGAGCGTGTTCGTGGTCGTGTTCGACCGGCTCGTGGGAATGGTCGTGGGTGTGGTCGCTGTGCAGAACGAAGCTGACGCCGACGGCGGCAATCACGAGGGACACGACCTCGCGGGTCGCCACGTCCTCGCCGAAGACGGTC
>DASQTR010000333.1:0-12991 GCA_035641795.1 Ilumatobacter sp. | reverse complement strand
ATGGACGAGAACGGCTATCTGATCACGCAGCCCGACTCGAGCTACACCAACGTCCCTGGCGTGTTCGCGTGCGGCGACGTCCAGGACCACACTTACCGCCAAGCCATAACCGCCGCCGGCTCCGGCTGCATGGCAGCGATCGATGCCGAGCGCTGGCTCGAATCACAGAAGAGCCACGAACTCCAAACGGCGTCCTGAGTTCGACAGCCCACCGGCATCCCGCGCGCTGAGCGCCCGTTCCGCGAGCCGCCAGCGGAGGCGGCGAGCTCGGAGCTTTCCAACCCGCATACCCACGGCGACAGCCCCGCCATCGTGATGCATGTGAACCCGGTCATCAACGTGCCGCGGGCCGACGCCGAGCTGATTTCGGCGCCGTCGCTGAAGGTCGGTGTCAGCGTGTTGGCCATCAACTTCATGCCGACCGTGAGCGTGAGCACGATTGCCGGCTTCGCCAGCACCAGGGCGACCGTCACGTGCATCAGACGGCGCCCGGCGCCGCGCATCACCGGCGACACCGACGAGGCCCACACGATCGGTGCGAACGCCGCGACCAGGTAAAGCAACGCCGATCGCATCATCAGTACCGCACTCACGATGACGAGGCCGATCATCCCGAACAGGAGCGACAACGGACCTAGGAAGGTGATCGCCAGGCCGCCCGACTCGTTCACGATGGCGGCCATCGGGTCGAACACGGTCTGTGTGTCCTCGCGTCCGCCGAGCCACACGGTGTCGGCGATCGCGTCCGCCCCGCTGAGCATGACGTCCATGACGACCACCGGCGTCCACTGCGCCCGTGGTCTCGCTTGTTCGGCGGAGCGCGACCCACAGCACGCCATCCCTCGTCATGCTGATCAGGGGACGTGGGAACGGGCCAACCTCTCGAGCGCCGGGATCGCGGCCTGTGGCGGCGGCATGGACGCGATCTCGTCGCTGATCTCGCTCGCTCGCTTCGCGAAACGTGGTTCGTCGAGCAAACGCCGCAGGGCGGCGCGGACGGTGTCGGTCGAGAGATCAGCTGGGAGGAGGCGGAGTCCAGCACCGGCGCCGACCACTCGATCGGCGTTGGTGAACTGATCGGCTCCTTGGGGAACGAACACGATCGGACAACCGAAGGTCAACGCACCCAACATCGACCCCGCGCCTCCGTGGGTGATCACCGCCGAGCAGTTCGGCAGGATCTCGTGCTGAGGGACGAACCGCTCGACCCGAACGTTGGATGGCGGTGATCCCAAGGCAGCCGGGTCACCGGCAGTCCCCACGGTGATCAGCACGTCCACCGGCTCGCCGGCCAGCCCGTCGATGATCGTCCTGAACACGTCGTTCTGCGCGTACACGGTGCCGAGCGTGACGTACACCAATGGGCGCCGCGACGAGACGGCAGGCGTCCTGTTTGCCGGCCGGATGAGTTGCACGACCGGCGCACCCGCCGGTGACTCGAGCTGGAGCGATGGAGGGCAGATGTCGATGTAGAAGTGCTCCCACAGTCCCGCCCTCGCATGCGGGGGAACACCCGCCGCCATCCAGTGCGGTCGGGCGCCCTCGGCTGCGGCGCGCACGCCGTCGTCGCCGAGCACCACGCCGTAGGAATGGGTGGCGTAGGCGACATGGTGTGTGGTGGCGACGAGCGGTCCGGCAAGTTCGGCGACTTCGTGGATCAGGAGGTCCGGCGCCCAGTCGTCGACGATCCTGCCGATGTCCGGCGCCCGCAACGCCAGCTCGTAGTCAGCGAAGACGCGCGCGAAGAAGAACGGGCGGATCTCCGCCGGAGTCAGCCGTTCGATCTCTGGGAACACGACCGTGCGTTCAGCCGCCGACATCTGGTCGGGACCGGCCAAGAAGTGCTGGAGACCCAGGCCTGCGGCCTGTTCGCCGACGACGGCACCCGATGCGCAGGCGACGGCGTGACCGGCGTCGATCAGCGCTCGCGCCAGTGGAACCATCGGTAGGAAATGTCCGACCAACGAGCGACACGTGAGCAGCACGCGGAGCGGACGGTCGGCGGCTGGCGGCGACCCTTCGGCGAACACCAGCGCACGATAATCCGTCGCGAGCACCCGTTCTGGTTGGCCGTCCGCCTGCTCGGTAGCGGTACTCATGTCATCGCACTGCTGTCGCGCTCGACCCATCGCGAAGGTCTTCGGGGCGGCGGTGCTCGTCTCCGGCTTCGTCGGGCCGTCGGTGGTTCGAGCCGACGAGGGCATCACCGTGACGGATCTGGGCGTCGTCAACAGCCGAGCCGCCGCGCTCGGCGACGTCGGTCAGGTCGTCGGCACCGAGTTCGAAGCACCCGCGCAGGGCAACTTGTGGGAGCGGGCGCCGTCACACCGCTAGCAATCGACGGCGCATCGGACATCAACAACACCGGACAGATCGTCGGCTACCGGCTGAGTTGACCACGACGGACACACAGACGTGATCCTCACGTTCGACACCCACGAGACAGGAGTTCGGCGTGGCGACACGCAAGCGTGCCTCGACGGCCAGACAGTCGACGGTCACCGGTTCAGCGGCTGCGACGCGATCGCGCCCAGGTAGCCCGCGAGTCAGCCGGCAACGGGTGACGACTGCGTGTCAGCATCCTCGGCGTGATCTGCGATGGCGTGCGCCATCTGCCGGAAGATGAGCCAGTGGAAGGGCGACATCGCGTACCAGTAGAGGCGCCCGAAGAGACCCTTCGGAGCGAACACGGCCACCTGGTGCAAACGAACGACGTCGGCCTCGTCGGCGGGTTCGATTCGCCACGTCAGCCATGCCTTGCCGGGCACCTTCATCTCTGCCTCGAGCACGAGCTGGTGGCCGGGCTCGGACTCGACGACGCGCCAGAAATCGAGCGCCTCACCGGGCCGCAGGTCGACCGGATGACGGCGCCCGCGTCGGAGCCCGGGTCCGCCGAGCAGCTTGTCGGCGAGCCCACGTACGGACCATGCCCAGTTCAGGACGTAGTAGCCGTGCTCGCCGCCGATTCGTGCGAATGCCCGATACACCGTGTCGGGCGCGGCCCGCACGTCGACCGTCTGGTGGTCCTCGAAGATCGATCCGCCTGCCCACTCGGGATCACCGGGTATCGCGTCGGCGGCGGTGAAACCGGCGTCGGTCCACCGTGTGTCGATCGCCTCGGTTCGAGTGAGCCGCAGCGCCTGCTCGAGCGACTCGCGGAACGTCAGCGGTCGATGCGGCACGAGCGAGTCGATGTCGTGATTGGTCATCACGACCTCGTGTCGCAGCGATTCGATCAGCGGAACGGCGATGCGCGCCGGCAACGGGGTGACGAGACCGATCCACCGCGACGAGAGCCGGGGGCTGAGCAGCGGAACCGGCACGATGATCCGGCGCGGCAGCCCCGCCACCTCGGCATAGGTCTGCATCATCTCGGCGTAGGTCACCACATCCGGACCACCGATCTCCAGCACACGATCGACGCTCTCTGGGTCATCGAGCACGGCGGTCAGGTAGTGGAGCACATCGGAGATCGCGATCGGCTGGCACTTGGTGCGCACCCATCGCGGCGTCACCATTGCAGGGAGCACCTCGGTGAGATACCGAAGCATCTCGAACGAGATCGATCCTGATCCGATGATCACGGCGGCGCGCAGCTCCGTGGTGGCCGTGCGGCCGGAGGCGAGGATCTCGCCGACACGGTGCCGGCTGGCGAGGTGCTCGGAGAGGCCGTCTCCGCTTCCCATGCCTCCCAAGTAGACGATCCGACGCAAGCCGGCTGCGTCGGCCGCATCGGTCACGTTGCGGGCGGCGGTCGCCTCGGTTGCCGCGAAGTCGCCGCCGGTACCGATCGAGTGGACGAGGTAGTACGCCGCGTCACAACCCTCCAGCGCCGGCGCCAGCGTCTCCGGCTCGAGCACGTCACCTGTGAACGCCTGCACGCGGTTGGACCATTCGTACCGCTCGGCGCGACCCGTCGACCGGGTCAGCACGCTGACCCGGTTGCCGGCCTCGAGGAGTTCCGACACGACGCGTCCCCCGACATACCCCGTGGCGCCGAGCACGAGCACTTGCCGTCCGCCCGCATCGCTCATGCGCTGATGCTCCCGTCGACGATGTGTACGACTCGATCGCAGTAGTGCGTCATCCGTTCGTCGTGCGTGACCACGACGGCCGCCGTGCCGCGATCGCTCATCTCCCGGCGGATCAGCTCCATGACCTGCTCGCCGAGACTCGTGTCGAGCGCACTCGTCGGTTCGTCGAACAGAACCAGCGCAGGGTCGTTCATCAGCGCCCTGCCGATCGCGACCCGCTGGCGTTGCCCTCCGGAGAGTTGGGCGGGAAGGTTCTTCGCCCGATCGCCAAGGCCGAGTTCGTCGAGCAGTTCGTCGGCGCGCTTGCGGGCGGCGCTTCCGGTGCGTGCCCCGAGCTCGTCGACGACCAGCAGGTTCTCGCGGGCCGTCAGGAACGGCACCAAATTGACCGACTGGAACACGAAGCCGACCTTGCTCTGACGGAACTTGGTGAGCTGCTTCGGCGAGTACTCGGAGATGTCCTCGCCGCCGACGACGACCTCGCCGTCGGTCGCGGTGAGCAGACCGCCGGCGATCGAGCAGAGGGTTGTCTTGCCGGAGCCAGACGGTCCCACGAGGGCGACGATCTCATCGGTCTTCACGTCGAGATCGGCATGGTCGAGGGCCACAACCTCGTCGTCCGCCATCGGGTAGACCTTGCGCACGCCGCGCAACCGCAGTGCCGTCGCGGCGTTCTCTGGGGTCTTCGCGGTGTCGACGTGTGTGCTGTTCATGATCCGGTACCGATCGCTGCGGCCGGATCGACTCGAAGAACCCGGCGGAGCGAGAAGACGCAACCGACGACGGCGGCGACGAGCAGGAGCAGCGCGCTGATGACGACCCGGTTGGCTGAGATGTCGAGCGGGATCGAACCCGGTGGAACCAACGCGTCGATCAGCAACGCAAGCCCTCCGGCGACGGCGGACGCCACTGCCGTCACGACGACGGCTTGCGCGACAACACCCCCGAACAGTGTTCCGCTGCCGGCACCGAGCGCCTTGAGCACCCCGTACAGTGCCAGCCGCTCGACGGTGAGCAAGGCGAAGAACAAGGCCACGACGACGCCCGCGATCGCGATCGTCACACCGATGATCTGGTTGAAGGTCGACCGCTGCGCGCGAACGCCGGGAATCGCTTCGATCGCCTCTGTGATCGTCAGCGACTCGGTCGTGCCGGTGGCGTCGTCGATCGCATCGGTCAGTTCGCCCACGTCGACGCCGTCGTCGGCTTGGACGATGAGCGCCTGGAAGGCATCGCCGGGCAGCTCCACGTCGGGCCTGTTGGCGGCCAGTACCACGCGCCACGTGCCGGGCTCGGCCCACAACGTGCCCTGCCCGGAGTAGCTCACGTCATCGACGAACCCGATCACGGTCACGGGCGACCTCGCGGCCCCGAGCAGGATCTCCATCCCGACGTCGATCCCGTCGGAGCGCAGGACGTCGTCGGCGTACACCTCGCCCGGTGCCGGCGGCTCGGGAACGCCGTCGGGTGCCAGCTCGTAGCCGAACAGCGCTGTCGCCGCCAACTCACGTGGGCCCTTGTCCGGCACCCGCGCACCGAGTTGAACGATGCCGATCCCGCCGGTGCGGGCGACACCGGGCACGGCGTCCACAGCCGCTCGTGTGTCGGCCTCGATCCGGCTGCGGGCGAACGTCGTCCGCGCCGTGTCGGAATAGACGATGGCGTCGCCGTCCTGCGCGCGCAAGGCTCCCGTCGACCCGCGAATGAGGCCGTCGAGGAGACCCCCGAGGAACATGACCAGCACGGCGACGAGCGTCAGGATCGCCGTGGCGGCGATGAACCGGCCCGGCCGGCGGCGGAGCTCTCGCAACGCGATCTTCATCGCCCGACTCCTGCGCCGGTGGTCGCCTGGACCGGATCGATCGCCAGCACCCTTCTGGCGGCGAGCAGCGACGACACCAGGCTGAGCGTGAACAACAGTGCCGACCATGCAAGCACGACACGAGGGTCGAACCGCAACGAGAGCGACGTGACGTCGAGCAACGTGAGCGGGTAGTACAGCGCCGTCCCAAGCAACAGGCCGAGCCCGACGATGAGCAGCACTTGAACCTGCAGTGCGGTCACCAAACGGGCGGCGGGTGCGCCGATCGCTCTCAGCAATGTCAAGGCGCCCGCCTTCTGGATCGTGATGATGAGGAAGAACAGACCGGTCACCAGCGGGACGACGAGGCCGTAGAGCAGAAAGATGACCTGGAACGATTGGCGTACCTGTGCCACACCTGGCGACCGGTCGGCGGCCTGATCGCGAGTCAGTGCGTCGAGATCATCGCTGCCGGCGTTGATCGCGGTGGTGATCTCGGCGGGGGTGGTGCCCTCCACCGGTACGACCGCCAGCGCGTTCGCGAGCGGTTGCCCGCCACCGGGGTTGCGGGCGGCGACGGCGTCGAGGTACGTGTCGTAATCGACGAACAGCGTCGGTGTCACGCTGAGTTGGGCGTCGGGAGCCAAGCCGACGACGGTCAGCTCGAGACCGCCCGGCTCGACGACGATCGTGTCGCCGATGTCGAACCCGTCGTCGGCGTCAGCCTCACTCGCGACGGCCTCCTCCGGCTGCTCCGCCAAACGGCCGGCGGTGAGGAAGCGGGGCGAGCCGAGGCCCTCGCGCTCATAGCCGATGATCGTGGCATCGGCCGGTTCGCCGTCGGCCGTGACCGTGAACGTGCCCTGCCCGACGTACCCGATGTCGGCGATGCCGGGAGTCGCCCGCACGATCTGTTCGAGGTCGGGAGTGATGACACTTCCCTGCAGCACGCGCTGGCCGTCGACCGAGTACACCAGCACGGGCGCCGACTGGTTCCGGATGGCGCCGACGAACGACGTCAGCAGCCCGGTCTGCAGCGCCTGCTGGAACAGGATCAGGAAGACCAGCAGTGCGATCGCCGCGATCAGCAGGCCGAACCGCACCCAGGCGCGCCGCATCTCCTTCAGCGCAAGGAACATCTGGCGCTCCTGACGTCTTGCCGTGAACGTGCACGGAGTTCGGTCACGAGCGGTGGCCTTCGTGCTCGGCTGCCGAGACCGGATCGGCGGAGATGAGTCGCGCCCCGATTTCGTCGGCGATGTGTTGTGTCGCGCCAGCTCCCGCGATCGCCAGCGGAGCGACCGTCGCCAGTCGTTTCAGCTCGTCGACGATCGGATCGAACCGGTCCGTCGCGGTGGCAGCGAGGACCACGAGTGCAGGTCGCGTGCGAAGGGCGAAATCGACCAGTTCGTCGACCGGCGTGCTCGCTCCGAGGTAGTCGATCCGCCAGCCGCTGCGGTTGAGCACGACGCCGAAGATCAGCAGCGGGAGGTCGTGCAACTCGGCGGGCGGGCCGGCAATGATCGCTCGTGGGCCGAGGCCGTCGCCCCATCCCCGGGCGAGTCCCGTCAGGCGGCCTCGGATGACATTCGTCGCGAAGTGCTCCTGGGCGACCGTCGCCTCGCCCCGTTCCCAGCGCTCGCCCAGCTGTCGTAGGTACGGAAGGACGACCTCGCGCAGCGCGGTCGCCAGAGTGAAGTCGGAGAGCAGACGGTCAAGCACCGCCTGCGCGGCCCCTTCGTCGAAGTCATCGAGCGCACGCTGCAACGAATCTGCCAGCCGCTGTTGATCGCGCCCACCAGACCCTGACCCGAACATGCGGTCGGTGGGTTCCGCCGGGCGCCGCGCCTCGGCGATGGCCAGCCGTGCCGCTTCCGCCGGCGCCAACCCATGCGCGATGTGGAACTGCATGCGCCGAACCGTGCGCTCGTCGCTGGAGGAGTACAACCGGAAGTTTCCCGAAGACCGTACGGGGGTTAGTAATCCGTAGCGGCTCTCCCATGCGCGCAGCAGATGCTCACTGACGCCCACGCGCCGACTCAACTCGCCGATGCGCATGACCCCGGTGGATTCGAGAGCAACCATCGACAAACACTCTACAGACTCTCGACGAAACTTGGGGGCGGGCTGAGTTCGCACGCGAAAGACGCGAGCACACGGCTCGGGTCCGTTCCGGTTGCTGGAGTGGCGGATCCGTTGCTGCCCCGACGGTAGAGGCGCACCGTGCCGATGGCGAGGGCGGCGAGCGTGTAGCCGCCGCCCCCGAACCGCGCCCTGAGCTCGGGAGAGCCGCAGGAGCTTCGTCTCGGGCGTATCGGTGATCGACTCGATCTCGAGCAGGCCGTTGGCGGCGGTGAACGGGAGGAACCGGGACACCTTCGGTGAAGCGAAGCCGCGGAACAGGTTCTCGACGACGAGCGTCCACACCAGTGCGGTGGAGATGGCGGCCGAGCTGTGGCGGATGATGATGCCGGTGCCGAGTCCGAACACGGCGCCGAGCGACGTCTGCATCAGCCCCCACAGTGCCGTCGGCGCCATGCCGGAGGTGTCGCCCATATCGAGCCATCAAGTCCTGCAGCGCCGACCACGGCATTGTGGTCGGCGACGACTGTGCGCAGATGTGCGCGCGCGGCCGCCTCGTCGGTGTGCATGATCCGCCCAAAGTGCGGGTCGGCCACCGTGCCGAATCCGGCACCCTTGACGAACGTGTCAGCGAGTTGGTCACTCGCACCCAACTCCATGACGATCGACCGCACCAAGTTCTCGGCGCCGACCCGATCGCCGGTGACGGCGATCCTGCCCACGGCTTCGGGAGAGGAATAGGCGACGGGCCCACTGCGTTCGACTCGGTACACTTCCCGTTCGCTCATCGAGAGGATCAGACATGGCCCAGGGGATCACCCACCTCACTACTGCGACCTTCGACGAGACCGTCAGCGGGTCATCCGCCCCAGTGTTGGTCGACTTCTGGGCCGAGTGGTGCGGGCCGTGCAAGATGATCGCTCCGGTCCTCGAAGAGATGGCCGCGGAGCTCGGCGATCAACTCACGATCACCAAGCTCAACGTCGACGAGAATCCCGAGATCGCTATGCGCTACAGCGTCATGAGCATTCCCACCCTGCTCCTGTTCGACGGTGGTGACGTCAAGAAGAAGATCGTCGGCGCCAAGGGTAAGGGCGCGCTGATGCAGGAGCTCGACGAATTTCTGGCAACTTCCCGCTGACATCCGGTCAGCGCGGCGAGGCAGTACGCGACCTCCAACGCCGCCTCGGTGCTGCCGGGTTTCAGTCCGCCGGCGCCGAGGCGGGTTTTTTTTGCGCGTCCACGGAAGCATCTCTGCGTGAGTTCCAGGAGGACCGCGGCCTGCGCGTCACCGGACTGTGCGACGACGAGACGTGGCGGGCGCTGGTCGAGGCGTCATGGAAGCTGGGTGATCGGCTGCTGGTGCTGGTCGCGCCCAACATGCGCGGCGACGACGTCGGCGAGCTGCAGGCGACGCTCGGGCGGATCGGGTTCGACTGTGGCAGGGTGGACGGGATTTTCGGGCCTCGCACGGCGACCGCACTCGAGGACTTCCAGCGCAACTCGGGTCTCCTGGTCGACGGCGTGTGCGGCCCGATCACCGTGCGTGCGTTGCAGATCCTCGCCCGTCAGACAGGAAGCGGACCGGGCGTTTCGACGCTGCGCGAGCTCGAGGCGCTGACTTCGACGGCGCGTTCACTGACCGACCTGCGTGTCGTCGTCGGGCAGTTCGGCGGACTCACCCCACTGTCGCGGCGCTTGGTGCAAGCACTGCGCCACCGCAGCGCGAGGGTCGCCGCTTCCGACGAGCCCGACTCAGCCGCCCAGGCCGCCGCCGCGAACCGTTTCGCGGCTCACGTCTATGTCGGCTTCGAGGCGACCGTCGATCGCGGGTCGAGTGTCCACTACTACGCCGTGCCACAGTTCGAGTCCGCAGGTGGGCGGCTGCTGGCAACGGCGATCGCCGCCGAGTGTGCGGCGCGCCTCGACGGCTTTGCCCCCGACGTGCGCGGCATGCGGCTTCCGGTCCTGCGCGAAACCCGGATGCCGGCCGTGCTCATCACCTTAGGCGACGTTCAGCGCGTGGTTGACCACTCGCAGCAGCTTGTTGCCGCCGTTGTTACGGCACTCGAGCTGTGGGCCCGACCGCACGTCATGGAGCGGGCTGTGGACGACGGACCAGCGAGGACCAGCGCGTTGTGATCGCCGTCACGCCCGCGAACAGGCGTGGCACTGTCATGTGCGCGTTATCGACAGCTGCCGAGATGTATCGCGCGACCGTAAACGCTTTATCCACAGACTCGTCCCCACCCTGTGACTCAAGCTCAGGCGCGAGGTAAAACTCAACCACAGGTCGACCCCGCGATCCGGCCCTGACCTGGTCATTCCCGGCTCATGCGGCGGTAGATGCGTTCGAGATCGGCGAGATCGGCGAAGTCGATCGCGATCCGACCCCGCTTCGCGCTCATCTGAACGTTCACGCGTGTGTCGAGGTGGGCGGCGAGCAGTTCTTCGAGCTCGAGCAGTCCTGGAGGCCGCAGGCGGGTGCTCGGGGCCACGCCGGCGCCGTCGTGAGTTGGTGCAGGGCCGGGTGCCGCCGGTTCGCCCGGCGCGTCGGCAACCGGCGCTCCGCCGCGCCTGACTGCCTCCTCGAGCATGCGGACGCTCCAGCCATCGTCGACGGCCTCTCGAGCGAGCCGTTCTTGCAGTGAGCGGTCGGGCGTGGCGAGCAACGCGCGTGCGTGTCCGGCGCTCAGCTTGCCGTCCGCCAGCAGATGCTGGATCGAGGGCGGCAGCCCGAGCAGCCGCAGAGTGTTGCTGATCGCCGAGCGGCTCTTGCCCACGCGGTCGGCGATCTGCTCGTGCGTCAGCTCGAAGTCGTCGATCAGTTGCCGGAAGGCGGCGGCCTCCTCGAGCGGAGTCAGGTCTTGCCGATGGAGGTTTTCGACCAGCGCCTGCTCGACGACGGCGAGGTCGTCGGTTCGCCGCACCAGTGCGGGAATCGTCGCCAGCCCGGCGCGGCTGGCCGCTCGCCACCGCCGCTCGCCGGCGATGAGCTCGTAGCCGGTGGTCGACTCGGAGGGGCGGACCAACACTGGTTGCAGGACACCGAGCTGCTGGATGCTCGCGGTCAGCTCGGACAGCGACTCTTCGTCGAAGTGCACGCGCGGCTGGTGCGGGTTCGGGGTGATGTCGCCGACGGGGATATCGATCAGGATCGGGGCGTCGTCGCCACTCGTCGGTGTCGTCTCACCGGGCGGGATGAGCGAGCTCAAACCCTTGCCCAGGCCGCTACGCCGCGCCATGGTGCACCTCCCGTGCCACGTCTCGATATGCGATCGCCCCTCGCGACCGCGGATCGAAAGTGATGATCGGCTGGCCGAACGACGGTGCCTCGGACAGCCGCACCGATCGCGGCACGACCGCCCGCACGACTTTGTCGCCGAAGTGTGCGCGGACCTCCTGGACGACCTGATCGGACAGCTTGGTGCGGGCGTCGTACATGACGCACACGATCGTGGACACCTCCAGTTGCGGGTTGAGATTGCGCCTGACGAGGTCGACGTTGCGGAGCAACTGCCCGAGGCCTTCCAAGGCGTAGTACTCCGTCTGGATGGGCACCAGCACCTCCGTGGCGGCGGCCAGGCCGTTGACGGTCAACAGTCCGAGCGTCGGTGGACAGTCGATGAAGATGTAGTCGTAGTCGCCGATCACGGCGTCGATCGCTCGTTTGAGCCGCGTCTCGCGGCTGAAGGCAGGCACCAGCTCGATCTCGGCGCCCGCAAGGTCAAGACTGGCTGGCGCGACGAACAGGTTGCGGACGTCGGTGGGCTCGATGCAGTTCTCCAGCGGCACGTCGTGCATCAGCACGTGGTACATCGACGTCTCGAGACCCCGGTTCTCGATGCCCAACCCGGTGGAGGCGTTTCCCTGCGGATCGAGGTCGACGATCAGCGTCCGCAGTCCCATCTCCGCGAGGCAGGCCCCGGTGTTGATGGTGGTCGTCGTCTTACCTACGCCACCCTTCTGATTGGCGACGGCGATCACCCGGGGTAGCCGCTTGGCGGGTCGCACCTCCAAGGCTTCGTTCATCGCCGTCAGTCTTGCCGGTCGCCATGGCGAACGCGCGGATTTGCGCCGGTGAAGCTCAAGATGAACGTTTCACGTGAAACGCCCACGGTCGATGGCGCCTCATTGTTTCACGTGAAACGCCCGAACGGGCCCGACCCGCTCATCCTCGAGTCCGAGTTCCCGCAATAAGCCCTGATCCCAGCGCTCTGCATCCGGCGGCTCGCTGATCACGATCGCCCCGCCCTCATGAATCAGCTGCCGAGCTAGCCGCAACGTCGCCTCCGCAGGACCGAAGCCGCGGGCGGTGACGGCATCGAATGGGGGCTCCACCCCAGCCTGCACGTCGCTCGCAATCACGCCCACGTCCGCTTCTCGCACCTCGACGTGTTCGTGCCCGAGCCGGCGCACGACGCGCCGGAGGAAGTCGGTCCGCTTCTGGCGCCGATCGACGAGCGTGATCGAGCAGCGAGGCAACAGGTCCGCGAGCACGAGACCCGGGAGGCCGCCGCCACTGCCGAGGTCGATCAGCCGTGCCGCGTCAGGCAGGGAACCCAGCGCGGTCGCGAAGCAGGCGGCATGCTCGGCCGCCTGCTCGACCGGTCTCGCGCCGAGGAACCCGAGACGCTGCGACTCACGCAGCGCCTGGATCGTCTCGATGCGCACCTACGCCGGGGTGATCACGACGCGACGGCGTGGCTCCTCACCGTCGGAGTGGCTCGCCACGCCCTCGATGGAATGGATCGAGTCGTGCACCACCTTGCGGTCCGCGGATGCCATCGGCTCGAGCGCCTTGGTGTGTCCGGTCTCCCGCACCTCCTGCGCGACGGCGATTGCGAACCGCTCGAGCGCGGCTCGGCGACGTTCGCGATAGCCGGCGACGTCGATCCGCAGGCGGGTGTCGTGATCGCCGAGCCGGCGTTGGGCGGCGACTCGAGCCAGGTCCTGGACAGCGATCAGCGTGCGCCCCCCGGGCCCGATCAACAGGCCGAGATCTTCACCCTCGACACGAACGTCGATTTCGGTGCCGTCGAGCTCGAGCGTCGCCGTCGCCGTCGAACCGAAG
>DASQTR010000332.1:0-2383 GCA_035641795.1 Ilumatobacter sp. | reverse complement strand
GCCGAATCCCAGCGCCGGCGACAGTGCCCGCGTCGCCGCACCCGGCAGCGCTCTCGCCGCCATCGCCGCCAGCCGGTAGCCACCGAACGTGAGCGTTCCAACGGCGTCGAAGCCGGCGTCGCCGGTCGCGGCGTCGGAGGTCACGCTCACTCAGTCGCGCCGGCGCGGGACTCGAGTGCGGAGCGGGACGCGCGTCCGCCGCTTCTCGCGGCGCGAAGCGCGTCGGGCGCGACGTAGGTCGATCCGGGCCTGCGTGATCGGTGCGACGGCCGCCTGCTTCCAGACCTTCACGAAGCGCTGCACGGCTGTGATCGTGATCAAGACCAGCATCAACCACATCACCCACACCAGCGCGTCGTCGATCCATGGCTGCAAGAGGAGCCCGATGCACAGCAGCACGATCCGCTCGGCGCGCTCCATCAAACCGCCCTTGGCGTCGAGCCCCAGCGACTCGGCCTTGGCGCGCTGGTACGAGATGACCATCGCCAACGCCGACACTGCATACGGCAGCACCGCAAGCCGCGGGTCTTCATGCGTGGCGAAGTAGTACGCGACACCGCCGAGAAGGAACGCGTCGGTGACGCGGTCGACCGTCGAGTCGAGGAACGCGCCGCGTTGGCTGGCGGCGCCAGACGCCTTGGCCAGCGCGCCGTCGAGCAGGTCGGGGAGCGCCGCCAGGATGACGAGGACCAAGCCGAGCGTGATGTACCCGGCGCCGATCGCCACCGCCGCCGCCGCCGCGATCACCAACCCGACGACAGTCAATTGATCCGGTGTCATGCGCGTCTTGCGCAGCGCCGCACCGAGCGGCTTCACCGCCGCGTCGACGGGTGCGCGGAACTTACCGTCGAACATCGTCAGGCCTGCCGCCCGGCTTCGCAGGTCGCCGCCACTCCTCCGGGTTCGCTTCTACGAGATGCTGCACGACACGGCCGTCGACCGCGTCGACGAGCACCAGGCCACGCTTTTGAGGCGGATCTTCGGCCGAGTAGCACAGCACGCGCCATGTCGGCCTGCTCCGCAAGCCGTGCCACACCTGCTGCGCCGACGCGTGCCCGACCGGAAAGGCGATCGCCTGCTGCGCGGCGACCAGCGCCTGCTTCTCGTCGACGTGCATGCGCCAGCCCGATGTGATGCTGAAGGTGCCGACCACACCGAGCAGGACCGCCGCCCATGCGAATCCGGCGTTGATCAGCACCGATTCGTCGTCTTGGGTGACATACAGCAGCAGGCAGATCACCGCTAGGCCCAGGTAGATCGCTCCCGGGATGCGGCGCCTCGAGTTGTCGGGGAACCGGTAGGCACCCGCGAAATCGTTCGCGTCGAGGTCATCGGGGAGCTCGTCGCGAATGTCGTCACCGCTCGCGGAGTCCGCGTCCATGGTGGCGTCAGCCTACTGGCCCGGCCAGGCGGCTCGGATCTTCGCTGCCGTGTCGACCAGGGCCTCCGGCAAGGTCCGCGTGTTGGCCACAGTGGTCATGAAGTTGGCGTCGCCGGTCCAGCGTGCCACCACGTGGACGTGCAGGTGATCGCTCACGGAACCCCCCGCCGGCCGGCCGAGATTGATGCCGACGTTGATGCCCTCGGGTGAATACGCCTGCTTGATCGCCCGCACGGCGTCGGTGACCATCGGCCACAACTCCGCCGTCTCGTGCGGCGTGAGCGCCTCGAGTTCGGCCGCCTCCCGATACGGCATCACGAGCAGATGCCCGGTGCCGTACGGGAACGCGTTGAGGATCGCGAAACAGTGGTCGCCGCGGTGGACGATGTTGGTCTCGGTGTCGTCGAGGCCGGATCGCAGGATCTGGGTGAACACGCTGCCGCTCGACTCGCCGGTCGCCTGACCGGCGGTGCTCACATAGCTCGCCCTCCAGCCGTTCCAGATCCGTTCCAGCACGGCGACCCCGGTCAGGCGGACAGGGCGGCTGCGTTGCTGCTCGCCACCTCGTCGACGAAGCGCGCGAGGAACTCGTCGAGAGCGACGCCGCGCTCGACCTCTCCCCCGCGGGGGTTGACGCCGACCGTGTTCGCAGCGACGTCGTCGTCGCCTACGACGAGGATGTACGGGATCTTCTCGAGCTTCGAGGCGCGGATCCGCTTGCCGAGCTGGTCGTCGGCATGCACGACGTCGACCCGCCCGCCGGCGGCCTGGATGCGTTCGGCGACAGCCTTGGCGTATTCCTCGTGCGCGGTCGCCACGGGGAGCACGCGCACCTGGAGCGGCGCCAGCCACGTCGGGAAATTGCCCGCGTAGTGCTCGAGCAGCACGCCGAAGAAGCGCTCCACGGAGCCGAGCAGCGCGCGATGGAGCATGATCGGGCGGTGCCGGTTGTTGTCGGAGCCGACGTATTCGAGCTCGAACCGCTCGTTCATGTTGAAGTCG
>DASQTR010000331.1:0-3486 GCA_035641795.1 Ilumatobacter sp. | reverse complement strand
CCGGCGGAGTCGAGATCGTCGTCGAGCCGCTCGCGCACCTCGTCGAGCAGATCGCCCGGCGGCCCTTCAGCAGCACCACGCCATGCCGCGAGCCGTTCGACGTTGCGCGGCATCAGCTCGTCGTCCCACTCCCACTCGGTTCGGTAGTGGTGTTCGATGAGGGCAAGCCGGATCGCCATCGGCTCGTACTCGGTGCGCAGCTTGTCGACGAAGACGAGGTTGCCGAGGCTCTTCGACATCTTGGCGCCGTCCTTGCTGATCAGCGCCGTGTGCATCCAATGCTTGACGAATGGCTCGCCAGTGGCGGCCTCCGACTGCGCGCGCTCGCACTCGTGGTGCGGGAAGATCAGGTCGGCCCCTCCACCGTGGAGATCGATCGTCGTGCCGAGCTCGCGCAATGCCAGCGCGCTGCACTCGATGTGCCAGCCGGGTCGACCGGGGCCCCACATCGTCTCCCACGACGGCTCGTCGACGGCCGACGGCTGCCACAACACGAAGTCGAGCGGATGACGCTTGTGCGGGTCATCGACACGGCCGCCGCGATGACGCGCCAACTCGATCATCTCGGTCTCGCTGTAGTGACTGACCGACCCGAAGCCGTCGAATCGCGACACGTCGAAGTAGACCGCTCCGCCGGCCTGATACGCGAACCCGCGGTCGAGCACCATGCCGATGAAACCACGGATGTCGGGGATCGCCGATGAGGCACGTGGCGCGGACGCCACAGGGAGCGCGTTGAGCGCCGACATGTCGCGCTCGAACCGCGCCTCCTCACCAGCCGCGAGGTCGAGATAGTGGATCCCGCGCTCGCGGGCTTTCTCGAACAATGGATCGTCTACGTCAGTGACGTTGCGGACGCACTTGATCGTGTGGCCCTTGTCGATCAGATGGCGCTGTAGCACGTCGTAGGCGATGAAGGTCGCGGCGTGGCCGAGATGAGTCGCGTCGTACGGCGTGATGCCACACGTGTACATCAAGACGTGGTCGTTCGGTTGGAACGGCACGATCGCCTGGCGCGACGTGTCGTGCAGCCGGAAGCTCGACATGTTCAGCCGTCAACTGCGGATGGGTCGCGTTTGATTCCCGTCAGCTTCGGCGCGACGCGGGTCTTGTAACGCACGTTGAGCTGGAGCAGGACGGCAGTGAATGCCTCGATCGCGGTGGCGTTCGAGAGTTCGCCGGCGTCGAGTGGGCGGCACCCGGGGATCTTGCCGACGATCTCGCTGACCGTGCTCACCGCCACCGGGTCGTCGCCGCAAATGAGCACGTCGGAGTCGATCGGATGGCCGATCGCGCCCAGCTCCTTCGCCGGCAGGTGATGGAAGGCGGCGACGACCCGGCTTTCCGGTGCCGCCGCCTGGACGTGGGCGGCGACGCTGCCGCGTGGGGGGATCAGCGGCTCGAACTCGCTGCCGACGCGGACGAGTGCGTTCGCCATGCTGACGACGATCTTGCCCCGCATGCGTGATGCGAGGGCTTGCGCCATCGTCGCTGCCGAGTCCCACGGTGTGGCGATCACTACCAGGTCGCAATCCGCCGCCACGGTGTTCTCGCCGTACCCGACCAGCCCCTCGAGCGCAGGGTGCTGGGAGACGATCTCGTCGCGCGTCTCCATCGCCCGGTACTTCGACCGCGAGCCGATCACCACTTCATATCCGACGCTCGCCAAGCGCGCCGCCAGCGCGGTGCCCGCCGGCCCGCTACCGCCGATCACTCCGATGCGCATCCCCGCGACGTTACAGATGGCGTCCCGCGGGCCGTGCAACCGGCTCGCACCGACAAGTCGCAAGGTCAGGCTTGCTAGAGACCAGCTCGGCAGGCGGAGGCGATCAGCTCGGCTGCGACCCGGAGCGCCAATTGAGTACGTTGCCTGCGCATGGGACTGCTCGACGGCAAGAAGATCGTCATCACCGGCGTGCTCACCGACGCATCGCTCGCGTACGGCGTCGCCCGCATGTCACTCGATCAGGGCGCCGACATCGTGCTGACGGGCGCCGGCCGAGCACTCAGTCTCACCCAGCGCACGGCGCGCAAGCTCGGTGATGCGATCGACGTGTTCGAGCTCGACGTCACGGTGCCCGACCACGTCGAGTCGGTACGCGACGCAGTCGCGAACAAGTGGGGCCGAGTCGACGGCGTGCTGCACGCCATCGGATTCGCCCCGCCGTCATGCCTGGGCGACGACTTCCTCGGCGCCCCATGGGAGGACGTCGCCGTCGCCATGCACATCTCCGCCTACTCGTTGAAGACGCTCGCCGACGCGTTCGTGCCGCTCATGCCCCCGGGCGGCGCCTTCGTCGGGCTCGACTTCGACAACCGCCAGGCATGGCCCGCCTACAACTGGATGGGCGTGGCCAAGTCGGCGCTGCAAAGCGTCAATCGCTATCTGGCCCGCCAGCTCGGACCGCAGCAGATCCGGTTCAACCTCGTGGCCGCCGGTCCTGTCCGCACGATGGCCGCCAAGTCGATACCGGGCTTCTCCCTTTTCGAGAACACGTGGGACGGACGCGCCCCGCTCGGCTGGGACGTCAACGATGCCGAGCCGGTCGCTCGCGCCTGCGTGGCACTGCTCTCCGAGTGGTTCCCCGCCACGACCGGCGAGATCATCCACGTGGATGGCGGCTATCACGCTGTTGGCGCGTAGTCACCGGCAAAGCCGGATCCGCTGCGCCTCCGAGCACACGATTCGCTCCGCTCACCGGCTCGCCCACGTGGGTTAGTGGGTAACGTCCCCGCGTGAACAGGCTGGCTCAGGAGACCTCGCCCTATCTCCGCCAGCACCGTGACAATCCCGTCGACTGGTACCCCTGGGGGCCCGACGCTTTCGCCGCCGCCCGCGAGCGCGACGTGCCGATCCTGCTGAGCGTCGGCTACTCCGCATGCCACTGGTGCCACGTGATGGCCCACGAGTCGTTCGAGGACGACGGCGTGGCCGCGGCGATGAACAAGACGTTCGTCAACATCAAGGTCGACCGCGAGGAGCGACCCGACGTCGACGCCATCTACATGGACGCCGTGCAGGCGCTGACCGGCCGCGGCGGCTGGCCGATGACGGTCGCCCTCGACCACGACGGGCGCCCGTTCTGGGGCGGCACATACTTTCCGCGCGAGCAGTTCCTACGCGTCATCGAGGGCCTCGACGACGTCTGGCACAACCGTCGCGCCGATCTCGAGCAGAACGCCAAGGCGCTCGTCACCGCCGCCGCCCGCAGTGCCGAGACCGAACCGCAGGACTCCGTGCCGGGTCGCGAGACGGTCAACGCCACGCTGCAGCAATTGGCGGGCGTGTTCGACCCCGAATCGGGCGGCTTCGGGTCGGCGCCCAAGTTCCCCTCCACGTTCCACCTCGAGCTCGTCTTGCGCGCGTACATGACCAGCGGATCGCAGGACGCCCGCCGGGTCGTCACCACGACGCTCGACGCAATGGCGTCGGGCGGCGTGTACGACCACATCGGGGGCGGCTTCGCTCGCTACTCCGTCGACCGC
>DASQTR010000330.1:0-3238 GCA_035641795.1 Ilumatobacter sp. | reverse complement strand
GACGTCGCTTTCGCGCCGGCAGAACAAGTCGTCCTCGCCCGGCGTGCCAATGTTGATTGCGCTCGCCGAGCCGGCGATCTGCTCGCATCGGACGTGACACGAACTGCCGTTCCGAGACGGGGCAAGCGTTGCCCGACGCGGCGCTATGTGCCGGTGAACTCGGCCTTGCCTGGGCCGTGCTCGAGGAAGCTCTTGACGCCGATCTCGCTGTCGTTCGTGCGAAACGCCTCGACGAACAGGTCTTGCTCGATGCGGAGTCCTTCGGCGAGCGACCTGTTGAGTCCACGATCGATCGCCTGCTTGGCGTAGCCCTCGGCGACCAACGGGCCGCGGGCACACTCCGCCGCCAGCGCCATCGCCCGAGCGTGCACTTCCTCGTTCGGCACGATTTCGTCGGCGAGACCGATCCGCAGCGCCTCGTCGGCCTTCACCTGGCGGCCGGTCATGCACAGCTCCTTGGCGCGGCTCGGGCCCACCAGCCTTGCGAGGCGCTGCGTGCCGCCACCGCCCGGAATGATGCCGAGCAGGATCTCCGGCTGGCCGAACACGGCGCGCTCGCCGGCGATGCGGTAGTCGCAGGCCAGCGCCAGCTCGCAACCACCGCCCAGCGCGTAGCCGGACACCGCCGCGATCACCATGCGCGGGACCGCCGACAGCGCGTCGAGCGCACCATGGATGGCGGCGGTGATCCGCCCGGCGTCGTCAGGGCCACCGAACTCGGAGATGTCGGCGCCGGCGGCGAAGATCTTGTCGCCACCCGTGACGACGACCGCACCGGGCGGATCGGCGCCCAGACTCACCGCGATCTCGTGCAACTTCCGCACGACGCCGCTCGAGAGGGCGTTGACCTTGCCGTTGTCGAGCGTCACGACCGCCACCCCGTCGTCGTTGCGCTCGAGTCTCACCAACTCGTCGCTCATGACTCAATCATGCGTCGAGCACGCCGTCGAGCATGGTGTCGGCGGCAGCCCATGGGTCGGATTGACGAGCGGCAACCGCCTCGGTCAGGGCCTCCCACCGCTCGCCGGTGCAGATTTGGCGGGCGCGTTGGTGGAGCCGTTCGGCAACGATCTCGCGGAGCTCCTCCCTCGCCCGGAACGCACGCCGTGACTCGAGTTGGCCGCTCGCCTCGGCGTGCGCGCGGTGGGCGTTGATCGCAGCCCACAACTCGCCGATGCCCTCGCCGGTCGTCGCCACCGTCGCCACGATCGGGGGCCGCCAGCTGTCGGCCGGAAGTTCCGACAGGTCGAGCATCTGCTCCAGATCGCGCCGCGTCTGCTCGACCCCCTTGCGGTCGGCCTTGTTGATCGCGAACACGTCGGCGATCTCCATCAGGCCGGCCTTGTTGGCCTGCACGCTGTCGCCCCACTCGGGGTTGAGCACGACCACCGTGGTGTCGGCTTTGCCGGCGATCTCGACCTCGACCTGGCCGACGCCCACGGTCTCGACGATGATCCACCGCCGGCCGATTGCATCCAGCAGCCTCACCGCCTCCGGCGTGGCGAGCGCGAGCCCACCGAGATGGCCGCGGGTCGCCATCGACCTGATGAACACCCCGGGGTCGGTGGCGTGGTCCTGCATGCGGACCCGGTCGCCGAGGATGGCACCGCCGGTGAACGGGGACGAGGGATCGATCGCCAGCACCGCGACCTCGAGGTCGAGCGCGCGCATGTGCCCGATCAAGACGCTGGTCAGCGTGCTCTTGCCGGCTCCCGGGGCCCCGGTCATGCCAACGGTGTAGGCCGATCCGCTGCTCGAGTACGACAGGCGCCCGACTCGACGAGCCGGTTCGCCGCCGCGCTCGATGAGCGACAGCATCCGAGCTATCGCGCCCCGGTCACCGGCCAACGCTGCGTCGAACAGCTCGTCGGGGTCGGACGCTCGCGACATTCGCCAAGGTTGTCAGACCCTGACCGTCACACCAAAGAGTCGAGCGACGCTTCCTCTTCGGCGATGTTGACCACTTCCGTGACACCGTCGACGCGGTCGCGCATGATGCGCTCGATGCCGCCCTTCAGCGTCTGCGTCGAGACGGGGCACGTCCCGCAGGCGCCGACGAGGCGCACGGTGACGACCCCGGTCGACTCGTCGACACCGATCAACTCGATGTCGCCGTGGTCGGCCTGGAGAGCCGGACGTATGACGTCGATGCAGGCTTCTACTTGGGAACGCATGGCCTGGTCATTCAATCAGCAGCCCCGGCGATTCATTCCGACGGGCCATACGATGCCGCCATGGTCGCCATGGCGCCGCTGCTCGCCCACCAGGGCGGCTGGGACGAGATCCTGTTCGTGATCGGACCGATCGTCCTGATCATCGGCATCCTCTTCGTCGTCAAGCGACGCGTCGATCGCATGGGGCCGCCGCAATAAGGCCGTGCACCGTGCTCAGCCGCCTGGCACGCGTTGAATGTCGGCGCCCACGGCCTTGAGCCTGCCGACCAGGTCGTCGTAGCCGCGGTCGATGTGGTGCACGCCCGTGATCGTCGTCGTGCCCTCGGCAGCGAGGCCGGCGACCACCATCGCCGCGCCGGCACGGATGTCGTGCGACCGCACTTGCGCTCCCGACAGCCGTGGCACGCCGCGCACCACGGCGTGGTGGCCGTCGGTGCGGATCTCTGCGCCCAGCCGTTGTAACTCCTCGACGTAGCGGAAGCGGCCCGGGTAGAGGTTCTCCGTCACGATGCCGACTCCCTCGGCGACCGACAGCATCGTGATGATCAGCGGCTTGTAATCGGTGGCGATCCCAGGGTACGGCAACGTCGCCACGTCGATCGACCGCATGCGCTCACAGGCCCGCACACGCATCCCGTAGGGCAGCGGCTCGAACTCGAGGCCCATGTCGCGCAGCCGCGCCAGCACCATGTCCATGTGCCGCGGCTGGGCGTTGAGCAGCGTCAGCTCTCCCCCGGCGACGGCGCAGGCGGCGATGTAGGTCGCCGCCTGGATGCGGTCGGCCACCGTCTCGTGATCGCAGGCGTGAAGAGTTCCCGGCTGCACTCCCTCGATCCGCAGGTGCGACGTACCGACGCCGTCGATCTGGGCACCCATCGTGATGAGGAACTCACACAGGTCGATGATCTCCGGCTCGCGGGCGGCGTTGTCGATCGTGGTCACGCCGTCCGCCAGCACGGCCGCGGTCAGCAGGTTCTCGGTCGCGCCCACGCTCGGGAAGTCGAAGATGATGTCGGCGCCGTGGAGGCGGTCGGCGTACGCCTCGAGATAGCCGTGCGCGAACT
>DASQTR010000329.1:0-9201 GCA_035641795.1 Ilumatobacter sp. | reverse complement strand
GGGCCTGACGCGCACGGCGCTGTCGACGATGGACCAGACGCGCAAGCAGGCCAAGCTCGAGTTCGACAGCACACCCGCCACGTTGCTCGGTGAGGAGGACAACGGCTGGGACGTGCTCTCGAGGGTGCTCGACCTCGCCGTCGTCGGGCTCGCCGCCGAGCAGGTGGGCGGCGCCCAGTTCGTGCTCGAGATGGCGGTGCAGTACGCCAAGGACCGGGTGCAGTTCGGGCGTCCGATCGGTTCGTTCCAGGCGATCAAGCACAAGTGCGCCGACATGTTGCTCGAGGTCGAGTCGGCGAAGTCGGCGGCGTACTACGCGCTGTGGTGCGCGGCGGAGATGAACGACGAGCTGCCGTCGGTCGCGTCGCTCGCGAAGGCGTACTGCTCGGAGGCGTACTTCCACGCCACGGCCGAGAACATCCAGATCCACGGCGGCATCGGCTTCACCTGGGAGCACCCGGCGCACCTCTACTTCAAGCGGGCCAAGAGCTCGGAGCTGCTGTTCGGTGATCCCACCTATCACCGCGAGCTGCTCGCCCAGCGAATCGGCATCTAGGTTTCGCGTCGTGGACGCGACCGTGTGGGTGTTTGCCGTGCTAGCGGCGGTAATCACCTTTGCGATCGCGGCTGGCACGATCGGCCGCGAGGCGCACCGTCTCGACGCGGTGGCGCCCCGCGCCGTCTACCAGATCGACGAGGCGGTGGATTTCGTCTCTGACCGGCTACCGCCCGAAAGTCAGGCGCGGCTGACACCGGCTGAAGTAGAGGCACTGCTCGTGGCGCATCTGCGCTGGCTGCACGACCATGGCCTCCAGCCCGACAAGGCCGTCGACCAGCGCCAAGACATCAGCGAGCAAGTGGTGATCAGCGAAGACGCGCTCGTGGCGTACCTGCTGGGGGCGGCCGACGAGGCGGGGGTCGAACTGCTCGACGACGTCGATGCCGTCAACGTGGTCGACGCCCATCTGGCTTACTTCGACGCAATCGGCGCTGTCGGTCCGCAGGTTCCCTACGACGACGTCGGCTGATCATCACTCGCTAACCCGGCGTGAGTCGGCCGATGGAATGTGATTGACTGTGTCCACCAGAGAAGGGAGGTGGTCCAAACGATGAGTCATAGTTGTAGTGGGACCCTGGAGGTGGTTGGCCGCTAGGCCAGCAGGCTGGACGCCTGGCGAATCCTCGCCAACCCCCGCCGAGCAAACTGCCGGACCTCGTCCCGCCGGCGACGAATGTGAGCTCGGTCTTTCAGCAAGAACGACGGCAACGAGGGAGCGCTGGATCGCTCCCTCGTTCCGCGTTCCGGGAGCCGTCCCGCCTAACGTGACCGGCATGCAGCGGCCATCCCGTTTCGAGCACGCCCGCTATCTCGGCGACAAGCGCACACAGCTCGTGTACGACCTCGATTCGTGGAGCGAGCCGGCGGTGATCGACGAGATCGTCGCCGCAGGCGTGGGGATCCAGTTCGGGCCGGACACCCTCGCCGAGGCACGCAACCGGGGCTACAAGCTTGCCCACCCGGGATCGCGCCGCTTGCACCGCAAGCCACGCGCCTGAACCGAGCGAGCCGGATTGCCTCATCCGTATGCTCGCCTCGCGTGACCAAGCACTTGCCGCCTTACCTCGCGTTGCTGATCATCGCAGGCTGTGGCGGCGAACCAGGCGACTGGAGTCACGTCGAGGAAGACGTCAGCGATAGCTTCCACGTTGCCACGTGGTCCGACGCCGACTACGAGGCGACCGACATGCGATTCCTACCAGACGGTCGCGCATTGCTGCTGACGAAGGGAGGATGGCAAGGAGAGGGCACCGGCAAGGTCGAACTTCTGAACGCGGATGGGTCGCGGGTCGGCACGATTCTGCACGTGGACGTGTGCGCCGACGCGGAACGCGGGCTGCTCGGCGTCGAGATTGATCCCCGTTTCGACGAGACAGGTCGAATCTTCCTCTTCTACACGCGTCAGATGTCGGGCTGTGCTGTGGCGGAAATCGGTGAGCAAAACCCCGCGGCGCCTGTTTTCAATCGCGTATCAAGCTTCATCTTTGACGACCTGGCGATTGACCCGAACAGTGAAGTCGTGGTCCTTGATGATCTGCCGGCTCATCAGAGTTCACACAATGCGGGCGGTTTGCAGTTCATGCCGGACGGAACACTCCTGGTGGCGACAGGCGAGGCACGACTCGGACTCGCACGCGACCTGGACTCCGCGACAGGCAAGCTCTTACGAGTGGACGTCGACGACCCCTCCAAGGCTCCGGGAGACAATCCGTTCGCTCCCGCTGACGGCTGGCGAGCACTTGTCTTTGCGTTTGGTCTGCGAAATCCATTCCGCATCGCGACCTCATCCGTCGATGGGCTGACTGCTGCGGCCGATGTAGGAACAGACGAGTACGAGGAGATCAACATCGTCGCGTCAGGCGGCGACTACGGCTTTCCCGATGTCGAGGGACCGGGATCAGATGATGGTTCGATCCGCCCAGCGCTCTGGTACCGACATGTCAACGGGTGCAATGCCGTGATTGGTGGTGACTTCGTCCCGCGAGCGCTACTCGCCGATCGCACGTCGACCGATGTGGACGCATGGCTGACCTTTAGTGATGTGGGGTGTCCAGCGATCTGGGCCGCTGGTATACGGGATGGCGAGGTAGTCGTACTGCTTCGGTTGACCGATCCGCTGGATCACTCGTTGTCGCACCTAGTCCTCGGCCCCGACGACGCCATCTACTTGGTCGGTATCGGACCTGAGCCACAGCCGGTACTGCGCTTGTCGTCGATTAGTGGCTAGGGCCGCGCCCATTCGGAGCTACCCGTCAGCGACCAGACGGACCACCTCGAACTGTCGTCGAGCGAATTGGCATCTAGCGATTGCGCTTTCCGCGAATCCGGTCATCGGGCGCCAAAACGATGTTCTGGAACGGCAGCCCCGGCAGACGGTCGAAGCTTTGCGATTCGAGTGTTCCATCGTTGTTGATGGTGTGCAGTGACACGCCCCACTCTTCGAGGAGCGACGCCAACTCATCCACGCTGGAGCCCGAGGCCCTGATTTGGTACGGGGACCATTCGATGATCACGATCGGGCGGAAGCGGTTGACCAGCTTGGTCATTCCCTTCACGACGAGTGACTCCGCCCCCTCGACGTCGACCTTGACGAGGTCCACTCGATCGTGATGCTCGATGAGCGAATCCAGTGGGATCATCGCCACTTCAAATCGTTCGGACTCGAGCCTGAAGCCGGGTGCGATCTCGTGGTCGGGAGGGATGATCCCGGTATTGCCGGGACGGTTGATCCAGCGGTGGAGTGTCAGCTCGCCGACTTCCGAACCGACGGCGGCGTTGATGGGTTGCACGACGCCTTCAGACCAGTTGATGGCAACGTTGTCCACGAGCGTTCGATGAACGAGCGGATCGGCCTCGAAGGCGAGTACCCGTCCACGCCACGCGAGGTGCGCGAACATGCACGAGTAATAGCCAAAGTTGGCACCGACATCGATGCACGTGTCGTCGGGCCCCACGTTGTGCAGGACGAATGCGGTCGTAGCCGGCTCGTACTCGCCATCGACGATGAACCGTGGTCCAATCAGCCGATCGGTCGGGTCGATGTAGTAGACGAGGTTCAGATGTCGACAGCCGACAAGCAGGCGATCGCCGATGCTCACGACCTTCGAGGCCCAGATGGAGTCGCGAGCGCTCGCGATGTCGTCGCGCAGACGCGCAAGTTCATCGCTCGAAGCGCGCCACTGCTCTTCCATTTGGGCGGTCAATGCCGATACTTGAGCGGTCAATGCGCGGACGGGGTCGGTTCTCCCGTTGCTCTTCGCTCGTAGCCGCATCGCTGCCTCCTCGCCCGTGAAGGGGCTGACCGGACTGTACCGGCCGCTGCTGGTGCGAACCTTGGCGGTCCTCCGAGGCGCTCGGCGACGCGCTGTGACGGGAGGCCCAGCTGGTTACTTGCGAACTGGTTTCGTTCCGACGCAGATCAGCGACTGGCCGACGGGCGGCGACAACACCGACTCGATTCGGCGCAGTGCGGGCACCACGTATCGATCGAAGATCGTCGTGAGAGCTGAGCGGCCGGGGTTCAGGCGCAGTGCCCGCATACCGACGAGCCACAACGGAAAGCCGACCATGTTGAAGTACCGAGCCTCTTGGATGTCGAATCCGGCCGCACGCACTTTGTCGACGAGCTGACGCTTGCGATATCGACGATGATGTCCGATTCGCCTGTCGAAGTCGCTGTACAGCATCTGGAACGCCGGCACGAACAGCACGACCGTTCCATGCGGTCGCAACCGGGTGTAGAGGTCGCTCAGCGTGGCTGTGTCATCTTCGATGTGTTCCAGCACGTTCACCAGCACGGCGGCGTCGAACTCCCGGTTCGCATCTACTGAATCGAGCTCGCCGGTTATCACCTCCACTGTGCGGTCATCGACAAACCGCGCGGCCAGCTCGGCGCTCAGTACAGGATACGGCTCGACCGCAACGAGGGAGTTGCTGCGCCCGCGCAGACGTTCCGTCAAAGTGCCCGATCCGGCGCCCAGCTCGAGAACATCTCCCGATACGTAGGGAGCAAGTCGGTCACCGACCCAGTCCGCATAGTTCGTCGCCGAGTCGAGTCGATCGAGCGTCAGCTCGAGCTCGATCTCGACGCTCGTGGGTGGCTCTCGGGTTGTCGACGGCGCATCACTGCTCTTCGTTCCACTGTTCGTCGCACTGTTCGTTCCACTGATGTCGGACGGCAGGTCTCCGGTGGCCACGTCCGGAATGGTACGCACGTCATCGGAACGTGACTCGCTCACACGGCATCCAGTGATCGACGGTGTGCACCAGAGAAGGTGAGCGCCGGGTCGCTCCCCTCGTTCCGCGTCCGCTCGCGCGGACGCGTATGGTGACCGGCATGCAGCCGCCATCCCGCTTCGAGCACGCCCCGTGCCTGGGCGACAACGGATGCAACTGGTCTCCGACCTCGACGTCCGGAGCGATGCCTCGGTGATCGACGAGATCGTGGCCGCCGGTGTCGGCCTCCCGTTCGGCCCGGACACGCTGGCCCAGGCCCGCCACCGCGGGTACACCCTCGCGACACCCGGCAAGCACCGCAAGCCGCGGACCTGATCGAGCCGCGCCGGCGTGGACGACACGTTCCAGAGCGGAAACAACACGCTCGCCTGCCACGTCAAGCGTCCGCCACTCGGCGTGTCCGAGCCGAACGCGCCAGGGCTCATCCTCTGCCACGGCTTTCCGATCGGGCCGATCGACGCCCGTCGCTCCGCCGGCACGTTCCCGGAGCTCGTAGACAGAATCGCCTACGACGTGTCCTACGTCGCGATGACGTTCACGTTCCGAGGATGCGGCACGAGTACAGGTGACTTTTCGCTGCAGGGCTGGGTCGACGATCTCAGGGCGGCGATCGACCACCTGGTCAAAGTCGCCGCCGTCGACCGCGTCGTGCTGGTCGGCACGAACACGGGGGGTTCGCTCGCGATCTGTGTCGGCGCGGATGACCCGCGCGTGCACGCTTGTGGCCTGCTCTCACCCCGGGCCGACTTCGACGACTGGTCAGATCATCCGCGCCGGTTTCTGGACCATGCACGCGAGATCGGCGCGATCCGCACCCCGGGCTTTCCGCCCTCGATGGACGACTGGTCAAGGGCGTTCCGGCGATTCCGGCCGAGCGCGGCGGCGAGCCGGTTCGCACCGCGGCCCCTGTTGGTCATGCATGGCGAGGACGACGACGACATCCCGGTGACGGACGCCCGTCTGTTGGTGCAGGCCCACGGCAGCGCCGAGCTCAGTCTCCTGCCCGGGGCTGGTCACCGCCTGCGGCACGACCCGAGGGCGATCGCCATCCTGCTCGGCTGGTTGGGCAGGGTTCGAGCGGCCTGACGAAGCCGAGCGTCGTGTACCTGACCGGGACGCCGATCACTGCGGGCATTGCAAGGCTCATTCGTCGAGCGCGTGCGCTAACGGAACGACTGCACTGCGGCGAGGATCTGCTCGAGCTCGCTGTTCCGCATGCCCGCGAACAGCGGAAGGCGTACCAATCGCGAGCTCACATCGTCCGTGACACTGAGCTGCCCCGACGTCGGATACTTCTGGCCCATGGGAGAGCTATGCAAGGGGACGTAGTGGAACACGCACTTCACGCCGAACTCGGCCATGTGCTTGATGAATCGTGTGCGCTGCTCGAGATCCGATGCGAGCACCCAAAAGATGTGTGCCGGATGACCGACATCCGGTTCGTATACGGGTAGTTCGAAGCCAGAGTCGTCAGCCCATTGCGCGAGCTCCTGGGAGTAGGTGCGCCACACGTGCATCCGCTGGGACTGGATGTCATCGAACCGCTCTAGCTGCGCAACCAGGAACGCGGCCAGCACCTCGGACGGCAGGTAGCTGCTGCCCGCATCAACCCATGTGTACTTGTCGACTTGGCCGCGGAAGAACCTGCTCCTGTTCGTTCCCTTCTCTCTGATGATCTCGGCGCGTTCGACGAACTCCGGCCGGTTGAGCACCAGAGCACCACCTTCGCCGCACTGAATGTTCTTCGTCTCGTGGAACGAGAGTGTCGACATCGCGCCCATGGCGCCGAGAGTCTGCCCATGGATACGGCCACCCAAGCCGTGGGCGTTGTCCTCGATCACCGTGACACCGTGCCTCTCGGCGATGGCCATGATTTGGTCCATCTCACATCCGGCGCCGGCGTAATGAACCACCACGATGGCACGAGTCCTGTCCGTGATCGCGCGCTCGATCTGCGACTCGTCGATGTTGTGCGTCTTGCGTTTGATGTCCACGAACACCGGCCGGGCGCCACGAAGCACGAAGGCGTTCGCGCAGGAGACGAAGGTGAACGACGGCATGATCACTTCGTCGCCTTCGCCGAGTCGTAGCAGCAGTGCTGTCATTTCGAGCGCGTGAGTGCAAGAAGTGGTCAAAAGGACCGACTCGCCGCCGGTCAAGTCCGTCAACAGTTGACGGGCCCGTTTCGTATAGAAACCGTCACCGGCGAGGTGTCCTCGCGACATCGCGTCCTGGATCAGTGCAAGCTCTCCGCCGGTTGCGTACGGGCGGTTGAAGGGAATCTCGTCCATCTCTTCCGTCAAGCTGCAAGAGGAATTACGGCGCCCCCGCGAGGCGCCACAGAATAGCCGCTTGCCTGGCACCCCGCGCGATGGTGTTCCTCACCTCGCACGTCACCTCGCACGTCACCTCGCACGTCAGCTCGCACGTCGACGGGCGCCAACGTAGCGATTCTCGTTGGCCGGCCCCAAGCTATGTTCGTGCTCGTCCGACACCGAGGAGAGCAGATGAGCGGAAACGTTGGCGACCGGGTCTCCGCCCTGCCGACGGGAGTCTCCGTCGTCGTCCCGGTCTACAACGGTGCGCCGACGCTGGAGGAGCTCGCGCGTCGTATCGACGCAGCGCTCGAGGGGCGCGGCTCGTGGGAGCTCATATTCGTGGTCGATGGCAGTCCTGACGAGAGTTGGGCGATCGTCGAGAAGCTCGTCCTCCAAGACCGACACATTCGTGGGATCAACCTGTTCCGGAACTTCGGCCAGCACAACGCGTTGCTGGCCGGCATCCGGCACGCGACGTACGACGTGGTCGTCACGATGGACGACGATCTGCAGCATCGTCCGGACATGATCCCGGTTCTACTGGACGCCCTGACGCCGAACGTCGATCTGGTCTACGGCGCCGCTGTCGAGGACGAGCACAGCTGGTGGCGCAATCTCGCTAGTCGATTCACCAAGGCGGCGATGGGAGCCTCGATCGGCGGCACCATGGCGCGTGACTCCAGCGCGTTTCGTGCGTTCAGGACATCGCTGCGCGACGGGTTCACACGGGTCGACGATCCCTATGTGTCGATCGATGTCTTGCTGTCCTGGGTGACGGTTCGATACACGTCGGTGGACACGCCGATGGACCAGCGTCACATCGGATCGTCGGGTTACACGGTACGAACACTGGTTCGCCACGCCATCAACATGATCACCGGGTACAGCACCAAGCCGCTCCGCTTCGTCGCTTGGCTCGGTTTCGGTATGGCGTTCTTCGGTCTCGCCGCGCTGACGTACGTGCTCGTCCGTTACTTCACGTCCGGATCACCGGTGCCCGGATTCGCCTTCATCGCCTCCTTGGTGGCGATTCTTGCTGGTGCCCAACTGTTCGGTCTTGGAGTGATCGGTGAATACCTCGGTCGCATGCACTTCCGGTCGATGCAGCGACCGACGTACGTCGTGCGTGAGACGATCGAACCCGCCGATCGAGCGGAGGACTGAGCCGAAGCCATGGCATCTCCGCGTGTCAGCCGTCAGCCACGGTTGGATGGACGGTTGGATGGACGGTCGCGGCCGCACGCGTGACCGATCCGGTCAGTTCGGTACGCCGACGATCGGCACCGGTTTGACGAACACTTCCGAGTCCCCGTAGTGCAGGTGCCGCGTCGGCATGTCGGCGCCGACGCTGACACCAGCCGCGGTGAGGCTGTTGACTCCGGCGTCGATCTCGGCATTCGTCCGCCCGATCAGCACGACGAATCCGCCCACGAGAGTTCGAAGCCGGTCGAGGTCGTCCGATGTGATGGCGGGCATGCCGGATTCCGGCGATCGCTGCACAGTGAGGGTCTGCCAATGGTACGTCGCTTGAACGGAATCCAGCAGTCCATCGCCGGAGCGGTACCAGAACAGCAAGGGCATGTGTGCCGGGGCCGGCACCACCGACGGCAGTTTCGACGCGAGCATGTAGGCCTCGAACCCGGTATCAGACGCGTCCCCGAACGCCCGCTCGTAGTGCGGCTCGTACTGGAAGCCCGCGCCGGCGATCGGAGCGATCACCCGCGGAGACGCGCCCCACGCGATGTTCATCGCAACGATCGCGGCGAGGCCAGCGACCAACGCGCGAGTGGAACGGACGATGACGGCGCACAGCAAGAGCGTGACGATCGCGAATACGACGAATCTGCGTAACGCGAAGGTTTGGGCGATGTACGCAATCGCTACCGGCGTGGCGACGAAGACCCAAATCGGAACTCGGTCGAAGCGACCCATCCAGCCAGTAGCCGCGGCAACGACCAAACACGTCGGACCGATCACGTACGCGTAGTAGTAGGCCGTCTCGATCGTGTTGCCTTCCAGAAGGAACTGATAGAGCGCGTAGAAGCCGACACATGCGCCCAGGACGCCCACGATCAACAGCCGCTCGAG
>DASQTR010000328.1:0-3589 GCA_035641795.1 Ilumatobacter sp. | reverse complement strand
CCGCGCACCGCCCGCGTGCACCGTGGATGAGATCGATCAGCTCGCCCTCGTGGTTGGACTGATGCGCCTCGACAGTGAGCCCGTACTTCTCGGCGACCGACGCCGTGAAAGCGACGTAGTCGTCGAGCGTGTCGGTGCCGTAGACCTGCGGCTCACGCTCGCCGAGCAGGTTCAGGTTCGGCCCGTGCAGGAGCAGCACCATCGTCACAGCGAAGCACCGTATCGGTCTCGCGTGATGCGGTACAGGACGTGCGGACGTAGCAGGCTGCCGTCAGGAACACCCGGATGCTCGAAGTCGGCGTGAAGATCGCGCTCGAGCCCGATCTTCTCCATCACCCGTCGAGACTTGTGGTTGATGAAGGCCGTGAACGAAATCACCTCCTCGAGGGCCAGGTCGTCGAACGCGTAACGCAGGCATTCGGTTGCCGCCTCCGGCGCGTACCCATGGCCCCAGAACTCGGACCGGATGCGCCAGCCGACCTCGACGCCGTTGCGAAACCAGGGCACGGACAGTCCGGTGAAACCGATCGGCTCACCGGCGAGGTCCACGCACCAGAGCCCGAAGGCGTGCTCGCTGAAACGCTGCTCGATGCGGTTCATGAATGCGTCGGAGTCGGCACGCGACATCACCGGGCCGATCGTGGCCATGACCGCCGGATCGCTGTTGAGATGGTGGAACTCGGCACGGTCGGCCTCACGCCACCGGCGCAACAGCAGCCGCCGCGTCCGCAACTCAATCACTGGTCGACACTCCGCGGATGCGAGCGAGCGCCAGCGAGCGAGTGGCCAGCAACGGTCTGCGTGGCCGGGGAACGCCGTGAACGGTCACGCGCCGATCCGGGACAGCGCCTCGAAGACCGCCGGCTCGGGGACACCGGTGACGACCTCGACACCGTCGCCGCCGTCGAGTATGAACGTCAGCCCGTCACGCGCCTTCTTGTCGTGGCGCATCAATTCGACGAGACGCTCGGCGGCGACTCCGGCGGGGAGGTCGGTGGCGAGTCCGTACTCCTCCCCCACGACCGCATAGTGCTCGTCGACCCGTTCGTCGGGGATGCGGTCGAGAACACGCGCGAGCAGGGCCGCGAACACGAGACCGATCGCGACCGCCTCGCCGTGGGCGAGCTGGTACTCGGTCGCGCTCTCGAGCGCGTGTGCGAGCGTGTGCCCGTAGTTGAGCAGCGCCCGCCGGCCGTCCTCGCGTTCGTCGGCGGCGACCAGCTCCGCCTTGATCTCGATGCAGCGGGCGATGCGGTCGGTGAGGCTCATCGCCAGCAGATCGTCGCCCGTCAGGAAGTGGTACTTCGCCATCTCGCCGTAGCCGCAGCGGACCTCGCGCTCGGGAAGCGTGTCGAGCGCGTCGAGCTCGCACACCACGCCACTCGGCTGCCAGAACGCGCCGACCAGGTTCTTGCCCTCTGGCAGGTTCACGCCGGTCTTGCCGCCGATGGCAGCATCGATCATGCCGAGCAGCGACGTCGCGACGTGCACGACGTTCACCCCGCGATGGAAGCTGGCTGCCGCGAAGCCCGCGACGTCGGTGACCATCCCGCCGCCGACGCCGATCACGACGTCGTCGCGGGTCAGCCCCATCTGGGCGAACCCCCGACACAAGTCGCCGACGGTGGCGAGCGACTTGTGCTGCTCACCGTGTCCGATGTGGAACTCGACGTGGGGCACAGGCAGCTCGACGTCGAGTGGGATTCCCTCCTGGGTAACCAGCGCTGCACGCCTTGCTGACGACGGGATCAGCGACTCGAGTGCGCCCAGCGCGCCGTGCCCCACGACCACGTCATAAGGCTTGCCGGCGATCGGCACCGTCACCCTTCTCAGTCGATTCATCTGAGGATCCGGTCGGCGATCTCGTCGGGCGTCAGTCCGTCTACTGGCACGATACGGTCGGCTACCTCGCGATAGAGCGGCTCGCGTTCGTCCTGCATGCGACGCAGTGTGCCGACCGCGTCGTCGTCGAGAAACGGACGATGTCCGCGTGCGGAGGTGCGCGGTGCCAGCACCTCGGGGTCGGCCGTTAGCCAGACGACCTCCGCATCGGCGGCGTTCAGCCGCTCGCGATTCTCGGCGTCGAGCACCACGCCGGCCGCCGCAGCGATCACGCGCGGCTCGTCGTCGGCGAGCGCGTCGAACAGTGCGGCCGCCTCGCAGTGGCGCATCTCCGCGACCCCGTCGGCGTCGAGGATCTGCTTGACGGTGCGACCGGTGAGCGCCTCGATCCGAAGATCGGAGTCGACGAGCTGACGCTGCAGCCGCCGCGCCAGCACTGCTCCGACCGTGCTCTTGCCAACACCCATCAGGCCGACCAGCACCAAGTGCCTCCCGGCCAGATCGTTCACAACGTGAGCCGGTACGACTCGGCGTTGCGGACGAACTCGCCCACCGAATCACCGCCGAACTTGCGTTGCGCCTCCTTGGCGAGGACCAGCGCCACCATCGTCTCGGCGACCACGCCCATCGCAGGCACGGCGGTGACATCGGTGCGCTCCTTGAACGACAACGCCGACTCCTTCGTCGCGGTGTCGACCGTCTCCAGCGTCGGCCTGTTGAGCGTGGCGAGCGGCTTCATCGCGGCCCGGGCCACGAGCAGCTCACCGTTGGTCATCCCGCCCTCCACCCCACCGGCGAGCGTCGACAGCCGCACGTAAGACTCGGATTCGGGGTTCCAACGGATGGCGTCGTGGGCCTGACTCCCGAGCCTGCCGGCTACCTCGAATCCGTCGCCGATCTCGACACCCTTGACCGCCTGGATCGACATCATCGCCTGCGCCAGCTGGCCGTCGAGCTTGCGATCCCAGTGGACGTGGGCACCGATTCCCACCGGCACACCGAAACCAAGGACCTCGACCACGCCACCGAGCGAATCGCCTTCCTTGGCCGCCGCCTTGATCGCCTCCACCATCGCCCCGCTCGTCGCCTCGTCGAAGCAGCGCACCTCGGATGCATCCACTGCGCCGAGATCGGCAGGCGTCGGCCGAAGACAGCCCGGGGACACCTTCACTTCGCCGATCTGGATCACGTGCGAGATGACGTCGATCCCGAGGTAGCAGAGCAGCTTCTTGGCAAGCGCCCCGGCCGCCACACGGGCGGCGGTCTCGCGCGCCGACGCCCGTTCGAGAACATCGCGCGCATCGGTGAAGCCGTACTTCTGCATGCCTGCCAGATCTGCATGCCCCGGCCGGACCTGCGTGAGCGGCTCCTTCGTCTCGCCGGGTGCGGGCGACATCTCGTCGTGCCACTTGTCGCTGCGGAACCACTCGGTGTTCTTGATCTCGATCGCAACCGGTGATCCCAGCGTCCGCCCGTGGCGGACACCGCCGATCAGCGTTAGTTCGTCGGCCTCGAACCGCTGGCGCGGCCCGCGTCCGAACCCGAGCCTGCGCCGCGCCATCTCGTCCTGGATCTCCTCGACCGTGATCTCCATCCCGGCCGGGAGGCCCTCCACGATCACGACCAGGCCCTGGCCATGCGACTCGCCGGCCGTGAGAAACCGAAGCACCGGGCGAGGTTACCGATCCGCCGCGGCGAGACGTGCGGCCAGTTCAGCCTCGGCCGCGGCGCGCAGCACGGCGGGGTC
>DASQTR010000327.1:0-3723 GCA_035641795.1 Ilumatobacter sp. | reverse complement strand
CCCGTGATCGGTGGTGGTCGCCTCGGTCCGCCCGTGCGGCCGGCCTGGCCGTTCTGTCCGACCTCGTTCGCTGGCATCCGGCCTGGGTGGGCTTACAAAGCAGATGTCCCGAACAACACGAGGGCCAGATCGGCAGATATGGCGCGTCGTGGTTGGGGCCGCGATCGCGTGGTCACGGTCGTGACTGCGCAATGTCGGTGTGTATCGGTCGCCTTGGTCAACTCTCTACGGCGTAGAGGCGCCATGCTTGGGGAACGCCCTTGAGGTCATGTTCGCCGCGATCGACGAAGGCGATGCCGGACCCGGCGGTGAGATCGACGACTGTTCGTGAGACCAGGACCTGGCGTGGTTCTGCGCGTGAGGCGACTCGGGCTGCGATGTTGACGGCGATGCCGGCCACGTCACCGCCTCGTTGTTCGATTTCGCCCGTGTGGATGCCAGCTCGGATGTCGATGCCTAGTGGACGGACGGCGTCTCGGATGGCACACGCGCATCGCACGGCACGTCCCGGTCCGTCGAAGAGGGTGACAAACCCGTCGCCGGTGGTATTGACAACACTTCCCCGAAACCGCTCTACCTGGCGCCGCACGACCTCGTCATGCCTGTCAAGCAGTCGCCGCCAGCGCTGATCCCCAAGCTCGGCGGCGGTGTCCGTTGACCCCACGATGTCGGTGAAGAGCACGTTGGCAAGTAGTCGGTCAGGGACCGATCCCGCCGCCGCGCCGGTGAGGAACTTCTCGATCTCATCCGCGAGGCCGTCCAGATCGCCGACCCAATACAGGTGGTCCTCCCCTGACAGGACGACGTGGCATGCGTTCGCGATGTGTTCAGCCAAGAAGAGGCTTTGCTGGGGCAGGATGTAGGGGTTCCCGGCATGGGCGATCACGAGCGTTGGCGCTGAGATCGTGGGCAGCACCGAGGTCAAGTCGGAATCACAGACGAGGCGTTGGATAGCTACCGCGGCGCCGGGACTCACGGAGAGACGCTCAGCGCGTGCTAGCCGACGACGAAACGTAGGATTGTCGGCTTGGCTAGGGGCGACGAGCCGCGTGAAGTCGCCCGTGCCCCACCCCTTCTCCAGCCAGTCCAAGAACGAGTCGATCGTCTCCGGAGGAACTGCCCACGGCTGGTCATCGGACTGGCGAAGCCGAGCGTACGCGTCGACAAGCACCAATGCTCGGGTCTGCTCTGGGTAGCTCGCGGCGAACAACAGGCTCACTAGCCCACCGTCGCCGTGACCTATAACCGCCGCGTCGGGCCATTGCGCTGCGTCAAGCACCGCCCGTAGGTCGTCCATCCACTCTTCTAGCGTGGGCAGCGCGTTGAGCGCGACCGGATCGGATAGTCCTGTGCCCCGTTGGTCGAAGACCAGCACTCGACAGAATGAGCCGAGGCGGTCATAGAACTGAGCGACCCCGGGTTCTTCCCACGCGGCCTCAACGTTGTTCCACCACCACGGCACGAATATCGCGTTGACGGGGCCATCGCCGAACAACTGGTAGGCGATGTGGACGCCGCCGGTCCTCGCGTAGCGGGTGTCCGGCGTGGCGTTCATCGCCGCACATTCTCCTCCACTAGCTCTTCCGACGCACTACGGACCAACCAAAGCCAGATCTGGTGCCGCCACGCCGCAGACCGGGTGCGGCCCCGCAGCCACGAACACCCGCCTACGGGTCGGGCCGCGCCTTCGTCGTCGTGAGGTGGGAGAGCCGCAGGTCGCGACGGACGAGGTGTGGGCGGCGAGGTGACCCACGCCGATCGGCAGATCGGTATCGGCGCCGGATCGTTCATCGCCGCCCTCGGGGTTGATCGAATCTGGGACGCTCCTGCCGCACGAGAGCCGTCGATCTGTCGGCGTCGCAGGTGCGCCTCAAGAGGCGTACTAGCGAGGCGACTGGTCGGCGACGTGCGCAGGGACGCGTTGAACGGCGTTGTTGGCGTAGCCGCCGCGGTTCCACTCGGGCTGGAGAGGTTGGGCGTTGGCGGCGCGATCGGTGGCGCGACAGCACAGCTCATGATCTCCAGGCTCGGCGCCCCACGAGATGCGCCACCCTCGCCACATCGCGACGTCGTCCGGCTCGGCGTCGAGCTCGGCGGCGTCCCAGCGCATGCCGCCGTCGGTGCTGACCTCGACGGAGACGATGGGCGCGATCCCCGACCAGGCACGTCCGGTCAGCTCGTTCATCCCGGGCTGCACGTGTCGTGCGCGGGTGAAGAAGTCGGGGATGCCGGGCGGCACCATCAGCGAGCGAGGCAACATGAGCGAGACCGGCTGGCCAACCTCCTCCTCGGTCTGTCGACGCCGGTAGGCGGTGGTCTGTTGATAGCCGGTGAAGGGCGCGTCGAGCGCGGTGATCGTGGTCAGCCATTTCACGTTGGTCATCCCGTACCAGCCGGGCACCAGGAGGCGCAGCGGGAAGCCGTGCTGGGGCGGCAGCGCCGCGCCGTTGAGGCCGTAGGCCAACAGCACACCGGAGGAGTTCGCGACGTCGAGGGGAACGCTGCGCTGATAGGACTGCTCGACGCCCCCTTCGAGTCCTCGGTCTGCGCCGGTAAACAGAATCTCCTCGGCGACGGGTTGCACGTCAGCCGCTGTGAGAACGGCGTCGAGTTCGACACCGGTCCAGCTCCCCGTACCCACGGCTTCCACGAGCCACGGCTGGCTGGCCGGCCGCTGGTCGAGCAAAGCGCGTCCGTTGCCGGCGCACTCCATGGTCAAGGTGCGGGTCGTTGCCGGCATGGCTCGAAGGTCGGCAAGGGAGAGTTCCAACCGTTGGCCCACGCTGCCATCGACGCGCAGACGCCACGTCGTCGGGTCGATGGCGGGGATGTCGTAGTGGATCAGCAGATAGTGCAGGCCGACCGGGGTGACCGGGTACCGCAACGCCTCGAGCGGCATGCCATGGTTGCGGGTCGCGAGCTGGAGCTCCTCCATCGACACGGCGCCCATCGTCGGCTCGCTCATGATGCGGCGGTCGGCCCGCCGACGGACCGGCACGTGTGGAAACCTTTGCGGTCATGCATGTCGGACAGATTGCCAGCCGGACACGACGCGTGACCGACGGCGACATCGAGCTCTTCACGCAGATGACCGGCGACCGCAACCCGCTGCACTACGACGCGGACCTGGCGCGTGGCAGTCGCTTCGGCGGGATCATCGTGCAAGGCGGGGTTACCTCGGGCCTCCTCAACGCGCTGGTGGCCGAAGATCTCCCCGGCCCCGGAAGCGTCTTCCTCCACGTCGACTGGAGCTTCCGGGCGCCGGTCCGACCCGGCGACGAGATCACTGCCGAGGGTGAGGTTCTGGAAGTTCGAGACGACAAGCCCATCTGCACGCTTCGCACGACCATCACCAACCAGGACGGAGTCATCGTCCTCGACGGCACCGCCCTCGTCTACCAAGAACCACTCAGCTGAACCGCACACGTTCACGTCGAGCGGACGTGAGCGAAGGATCACAACAAGGGTTCGTACCGAATCGGCGATCTGCTCGTGACCGGGTCGGGCAGGCGCCTGTCACAGAACGCGCGTGCCACCGCTCGCTGGAAGTTGCCCTCCAACGCCGGGAGCGAGCGGCTAGCCCGGTCCATGCAACAGCAGTTCGAACTCAAGCTCGTGACGTATCGCGATCCCGTCCGACTCCGTCAGTGGGATGCTCGGCTTGAGGGCTCTCGAGCGCGCGACGCCGTCGTGGTAGAGCGCGATGAAGTCCATGCCCCACTG
>DASQTR010000326.1:0-2404 GCA_035641795.1 Ilumatobacter sp. | reverse complement strand
CCGGTTCCGCAAGGCCGTCCGTCACCGCGGCCACTTCCCCAACGAGCAATCGGCGCTCAAGATCCTCTACCTCGTCGCCACCGAAAGGAGACCGAACCGATCGAACCCGATCGGGCGGATCAACGCCTGGAAGGGAATTCTGAACGCACTGACCATCCACTACGGCGACCGCATCCAGGCCGCCAGCTGACCAAGCGTCACGCCCGGTTACACACAGGATCGGACAGTCCCATCTGGCGCGGCGGACGGACTACGAAGGAGCCTCGCTTGAGGGCTCGTGGGGGCGAGAGATCCGATTCCGAACCGTCGTTCTGGCGCGGTCGTGTGGTGCGGTTGTCCGCACCCGGACCCGTCGGTTGGCACGGTCGACGGAGTGTGCGGGAGCGCGGACACTGACCGTGTGAGCGGTGTCGTTGAACTCGACCGGGTCGGCCGGACGTTCCGCAGCGGTGAGGGTTCGATCACAGCCCTTGCCGGGGTCAGCCTGTCGATCTCACGCGCGACGTTCGTGGCGGTGATGGGTTCGACGGGGTCTGGGAAGAGCACGTTGCTGCACTGTGCCGCTGGTTTGGACCACCCGAGCAGCGGGACGGTTCGGCTCTGTGGCGCGGAGCTGGGATTGCTGAGCGAGCGCGCGATCGCCCGCCTCCGTCGGGAGCGGATCGGTTTCGTGTTCCGGTCTTACAACCTGCTGTCGGAGCTTTCGGTCGAGCAGAACGTGCTGCTACCCCACCGCTTGGGCGGTCCGCTGGCGATGACGGTCGCGGACGCGCTGGGCCATGTCGGGCTTTCAGGAACTGAGCGACGGCCGGTCGGTGAGCTGTCGGGCGGGCAGCGCCAGCGGGTGGCGGTGGCCAGAGCACTCATCACCGGACCGGAGGTCGTGTTCGCCGACGAGCCGACCGGTGCGTTGGACCCCACGACTGGGCGCCACATCCTCGAACTGTTGCGCTCCGCGGTCGACGAGCGTGGTGTGACGGTGGTGATGGTGAGCCACGATCCGCTCGCGGCGGCGGTGAGCGATCGACTGGTACTGCTCTGCGCCGGGCGGGTTGTCGGCGACCGAGAGACGCCGGATGCGGCGACCATCGCTGCCGAGTTGCGGGCGGTCGCATGAGAACCGGCCTGGTCGCGCAGGCGCTTCGCCGTCACCGCTGGTCGCTGCTCGCTCCGGCATGCACCCAGGTTCTGGCCGCATGCGTGATCAGCGCGATGGTCATGACGGCGTGGTCGCTCAGCCCGTCACGGCTGGCACCGGCCGACCGTGCTGTGGTCGTTGCCTCAGATGGATGACGTGACGTCGGTGTTCCTCGGTGTCGCCATCTACCTGTCGATCCTCATCGTCGGCGTGACGATGAACCTCGCGATCCAGCAGCATGTCGCAGACATCGCGCTCGTGCGCGTCGTGGGTGCCACGCCAGGTCAGGTCCGGCGCGCCGCAGCACTGCAGGTGGCGGTCGTCGCCGTGCCGGCGTCGGTGCTCGGCTGGGTGACCGCCGTGCCAGCGGTGGCCGTGTGGATCGCGCTACTCCGATCGCACGATGTGCTGCCCGACGCCGCCCGGTTGACACCGAACCTCATGGCCCTGCCGATCGCGCTCGGGATCGTGCTCGCGACCTCCGTCGTCGGCGCTCTCGTTGCCTCGCGGCGAACGGCGCGGATCCCTCCCGCCGCGGCGCTGACGGAGGCGGAATCGAGACGCCGCCCGATGGGCCGGAGCCGGATCATGGCGGGGACGTGCCTCGTCGTCGGCGGCGCCGTGCTGTCGGGGGTGCTCTCCCAACTCGATCCCAACCAGGCCGACGGCGCGGCCTTCTTCGTGATGCTCGCCGAGTGCATCGGCGTCGGCATGCTCGCACCTCTCGCGCTACGGCGAGTCGCCGCGATGCTCCGGCGCGTCGCCGGCGACGGAGTCGTGCGCGTAGCCGTCGACAACATCGAGGCCATGCAGCGATCGCTGTCGGGTGCGCTCGTGCCGCTCGTGCTCGCCGCCGCGTTCGCGACCGTCAAGGTCGCCGTTCACACGACGACCACTCACGTCACCGGGGTCCCGGAACCACCAGCCGACGCGTGGACCGATTACTCGGGCACCGTCATCTACGCGTCGTTCTCCGGTCTGGCGGCGCTGAACTGTCTCGTGACGGTGGTCGTGAATCGGCGCCGCGAGCTCGCCACCATGCAGCTCATCGGAGCGTCTCGCCGCGACGTCGTGGCGATGGCGGCCTTCGAGGCGGCGATCGTGAGCGCCACGGCCTGCGTCCTCGCTGCCGGTGTCGCCTATGTCACCCTCGCTCCGATGCTTCACACCTCGCTCGGGCCGTGGTTGCCGTACTTCCCGTTCCTCGTGCCGGTTGGCGGCGTCGTGGTGGTGTCCGCGGTCGCCGTCGGCGGGATGGCCGGCCCC
>DASQTR010000325.1:0-2015 GCA_035641795.1 Ilumatobacter sp. | reverse complement strand
GCGCAGATCGGGCAGCGTCTGCTGAAACTCGTGACGCCACTGCGGGTTCGCACGTGAGATCTGCTGGGCGGCCGGGCCGGTGCGCCACACGCTGAGGAGCCAGATCCAGTCGAACCCCATTGCGCCAGTCGGTCGAGCTCGGCGTCGGGATGTCGTCGAGCGTCGCGGGCCGGCCGAGCGTCTGCGACAACCGCGTCAACCAGACACGCGTGTTGATCTGATAGAGCGACGGATGAAGCGGTTCAGGCATGTCAGTTCCCCCTGGTCGGTCCTGAGATTTTCGCGCTGGCTCGAGTACGCCTGGCCGGCGCGGTCCGCCGCTGGGGTCTTCCTCTGGTACGCCTGTTACTGGGCGAGGCGGTTCACCCGCCAGGAACTTCGGTCCGAGCAACTCGGCGGCGTCTAGAAGTAGAAGCCGATGCCAACGACGGGACCGTGAAGCGTCTGCTCTACGGTGAAATCGCGGCTCGCCACGGTGTCGGTGAGCTTCAGGTAGAACATCGTGTAGCCCACGGTAAAGCCGAAGTGACGCGTCGGCTTCAGGTCAACGCGGAACGTGGCGCCGAGGTCCACATCGGCGCCCGCGCCGAAGCCGCCGCCGTCGACGTTGGCATGGATCTCGAGCGCCTTTTCAATGCGCTGATAGGCAATGCCGATCAGCGGATCCCAGACGCCGGGCTTGCGCTCGAAATCCGGACGATCACCGAGCTTGACGACGTACTTGAGCGCCAACCGGCGCACGCCACCCGTCACGAACAGGTTCTTCGCCACCGCGTGTCCGACGGTGCCGTAGCCATAGATGATGTCGGCGTCCACGGACAGGACGGGCCGTTCGACGCGATCGCCGCCGACCGAGGCCCAGATGAAGTTGCCCTCGATGCGCCACTTGCCGTTGGTCGCCGACGCGCCGGCGAGGAACGCGCCGTCGAAGCGCCCGTCGACGATCGACGCTCGGTCGCCGCTGCCGCCGCCGTCCACCGGCGGCAGTGCGACGTCGATATCAAGGCCGAGCGGCACCCACACGAGGATGGGATAGGCGTTGATCTGCCAGCCCTCGCTCGCCGGCGCGGTCGCCGGAGTCTGCGCCAGCGCGCTGCTGCTCACCACAGCGACCATCGCGAGCGCCGTCAACACGTTCCGACTGGCTGACACGATGCCTCCTTGAACCCCAGCGGACCGTGAGGGGTCATAACCGGCTGTCAGGCGTGTGAACTCGCTCTGCGACACGCCCTTCACATGCCTTCTGGCTTCGTCTGATTACCCGTCAGCCATGCGACCTGTCCTGTGTCGAGCGAGTACACCGCGCCGACGACGGTCAATGCGCCGCGATCGACGAGCCCGGCCAGGACCGGCGTCGAGCAGCGAACTTGCCGCACGACGTTCTCCACGTTGATCCGAACCGCGTTGTCGATCAGATCGCCCGGCTGAGCCCTGGCATGCTCGACGGCCGGACGTATGAGCGCGAGCAGCGACGGCAGGTGTCCTTCCGCTTCTCCGCTCTCCGCAGCGGCCGTCACCGCGCCGCACTTCTGGTGACCCATCACGACCAGCAGCGGCGTGTGGAGATGCCCGGCCGCATATTCGATACTGGCGAGCTCGGTGTCGCCGGCGACATTGCCTGCGACGCGGATGTCGAACAGATCACCGAGACCTTGATCGAGGATGATTTCCGGCGCGACTCGAGAGTCGGCGCAGCTCAGGACACTCGCGTGCGGATGTTGCGTTGCGGCGAGCTCGCGCTGGCGCGCGGCCGACTCGTGCGGGTGTTGGTACCGTTTCGTCACATGATGTTCGTTGCCAGCTTTCAGTTCGCGGAGCACGGTATCGACTGACGGCAGCTTATCCTGGGCAGTGATGACGGCGCTGCACAGAGCGGCGCTGATGAGCGTTCGCATGATGGATCTCATCGGCCACTCCTGTACCTGGTCACGGGAGGAAATACCGTACGTTCATGCAGGGCATGGTGACCGCCGCGTCGGCCGGCGTCCCGGTGGGTACCGAGAACGGCGTGCGCC
>DASQTR010000324.1:0-4694 GCA_035641795.1 Ilumatobacter sp. | reverse complement strand
TGACTCCTCACGCGTGAACTCCTCGGGGACGTACAGGCTCACGTGAGGCATCCACCTCTCGCGCGTGCGAGCGAGCGCCAGCGCGGGAGCGGCCAGCGGCTGCGCAAGCGGCGGGCGGCGTGGCCGGGGAACGCATGTGACGTCATCGCCGGGTCATCGTAAAGGGCGGATGGCCGAGCGTGTGGGGACCGGACCGGCGCGAACGGCCAGGTCAGATGTGGATCGAGAAATGGTCTGGTGAGATCTCAATCGTGAGCCGAACCACGCGCCCAAGACCAAGGCCGTCGACGAAGACATGGCGTGGCGCGCCGAAGCTCCATGTCTGCGATTCGGCGGTCCGCGCCGTGATGTTCGGGTGCGGCAGGTGCGCGCCGAGCGGCAGCCGTCGGCGGGCCTGCAGCCGCTGTCGCACCGACATGTCGGCGGTCACCTCGACGACGTCGAAACGACCGTCGTTGGGGTGGGCGCGCGGGCTGACGTTCCAGTGGCCGACGTACGCGCAGTTGAGGACCGCGAGCAGCGGCCCTCGCCACCAGCTGTCGCGGACCACCACGTGGGCGACGGCGAGCCATTCGACGTCGTCGCACCGGACTCGCAACGCGTCGAGCGGCAGTTGCTGCGTCGTCTCGCGTGGTGGCGGAGCGCCCAGGCTGCGATGGAGATCGCCGCCGCGGATCCCGTACGCGCCGCTCGGGTCACGGGCCACGAGCTGCGCCAGCTCGGCGTCGCTGCCGGCGACCACGAGGTGACCCGGTGGCGCAGCAGGGGCGCCCCATGGCTCACCTTTCCGGATAGTCACGCGCTCACGGGGTGCCGCCGACCGGGCGCACCTCGCCCACCACCGACGCGTCGGCGACGACCCCGCGGAAGCAGGCGTCGGCAGCACGTCGCGCCGTGGCGCGCGTGGACGCGTCGGGCGACACCGTCGCCATTTGACCGAGCAAGTCGGTGAGCTGCTTCACCGCCCGGACGAAGTCGCCGCCCGTGAGATCCTCGTCGGCCACGACCTCGGCGAAGCTCTCCCCCGCCACCCAGGCGTAGGCGACGGCGAAGAACGACGGTTCCGGTGGGCGATGGACGGCTAGGCCGTGCTGCTGCTCGAGGAATGCAAGGTCGACCGAGAGCCGTTCTATCTGGGCGTAGCGCTCGCGGGCGTCACGGTTCGGGAACCACGGTGGCGGCGGTTCGTCCGGTGCCCGGTGCTCGTACACGAACGTCGACACGAGACCGGCGAGGGTCGGGGCGTCGACGCCGTCGAGCACCCCTGCGCGCAACGCCTCCGTTACAAGCAGATCGTTCTCGTGGAAGACGCGCGCGAGCATCTCGCCGCCCTCGGTGAGCTTCCACGCGCGTGCGTCGAGCAGCCCACGTTCGGAGAGGATCGCGAGTACGCCGTCGAACTCCTGCGCGAGGGTGGCGTTGCGATGCATCACGCGCGACTCGAGGTCGGCGATGTCGCGGCGCACGCGCTCCGCCTGCCCGGCAGCGCGCAACCGCTGCTTCAGGTCCGGATCGTCCTCCACGGGGTGCAGCATCGCCGGCGGTGTGACGGCCGGCAGCACGCCGTTGCTGCGGCTGACCCCTCGCGGGGCGAGCTTGGCGCGCCTGACGCGCCGTCCGACCTCGGCCCTGTAGTCGTTGCGATGCGGGGCGTAGACGCCCGGAAGTACGACCGATCCGAGCTGCTCCGGCGGCGCAACGAAGTCGGCGCCGTCGAGCTGCAGCGCGTGGCCCGACGGGGTGATGGTCGTCAACCGCAGGCCGCCCTTGCGGTGCGCCGTGGCCACGACCGCGACGGGACCGTGATGCTTACCCTTCGAGGCGTGGATCACGGCGCCGGGTCGTAACTGGAGCATCGCCAACTCGATCGGGTCGTCGGCCTGGCGCGGGTCGCGGGCTTCGGCTAGCGCCCGCCGGTACTCGTCCACGTCCCCGAACGGGCTCGTCGCCTCCTCGGCCAACTCACTCAGACGTTCCCGTTGACGCTGCAACCGACGTTCCAGGCGCACCACGTCGCGGTCGGCTTGGAACTGTGCGAACGAGAGGGTCAACAGCTGGCGGGCAGTCGTCGCGTCGTAGGTGCGCACGAGATTGGCAGCCATGTTGAAGGTCGGGCGGAATGCCGACCGCAGGTGGAACGACTTGCTGGAGGCCAGCTCGGCGACTTGCTCGAACGTGACGAACGGGCTCCACAACACGACTGCGGCGCCATGATCGTCGATGCCGCGCCGACCGGCGCGGCCCGTGAGTTGTGTGTACTGGCCTGGCGACAGCGTTTCGTGCCGGTCTCCGGTGAACTTCGTCAGTTTCTCGATCACGACGCTGCGGGCCGGCATGTTGATCCCGACCGCGAGCGTCTCGGTGGCGAACACCACCTTGACCAACCCCTCGATGAAGCACGCTTCGACCACCTCCTTGAATGGAGGCACCATCCCGGCGTGGTGGGGGGCGAAGCCGGCCATCAGTTGATCGATGAAGCGGTCGTGTCCAAGTACCGCGAGATCGGCACCCGAGAGCCCGTCCAGCCGAGCACTGGCGATCTCGTTGATGCGCGCCCGCTCGTCGTGGTCGGTGAGGTGGAGTCCGGCGTCGACACACGCCCGCGACGCCTCCTCGCACTGGGCGCGGCTGAAGATGAAGTAGATCGCCGGTAGCAGCTCGCGCTCTGCAAGCTCCTCGACGGTGTCGACGCGGCCCGGTGTGGCGAGCTTGCGTTGCCCGCTCCCACGCGCAGCGCGATCGTCCCGGCGACCACGCCGGAAGCGCACGGCGCTCGCATCGAGGCGGAGCGCGTCGGGATTGGGATGGCCATCGACGATCGTGGGCAGCATGCGTCGGCGGTCGTTCGTCAGATCGGTGACGTAGTAGAGGTTGTCGAGCTGGACCGGCCGGCGCTCCTCGGCCACTACCTCCGTGGAACCACGCACGGTCTCGATCCACTCGGCAAGCTCTGCCGCATTGCTCACTGTGGCGGAGAGGCACACCAGTCGCACGTGCATCGGCAGGTGGATGATCACCTCCTCCCACACCGGACCGCGATACTCGTCCTGCAGATAGTGGACTTCGTCGAGCACGACCACCGCCAGGTCGCCGAGATCGCGCCGCGCGTAGATCATGTTGCGGAGCACCTCGGTGGTCATCACCACGATCGGCGCGTCGCCGTTGATCGCGTTGTCCCCCGTCAGGAGGCCGACCCGGTCGTCGCCGTGGATCGCAGCGAGGTCGCGGTACTTCTGGTTCGACAGCGCCTTGATCGGAGCGGTGTAGAAGGCGCGGCTGCCGTTGGCGACCGCGACCGCGATCGCGTACTCGGCGACGACCGTCTTGCCGCTGCCCGTCGGCGCCGCTACCACGACGTTGGCGCCGGCGTCGAGGGCGTCGACGGCCTGCAGTTGGAATCGGTCGAGCGGGAACTCGTAGCGAGCGAGGATCGTCTCGCGGTCAGGCCGCACGAAACGAGTTTCGCATGATCACCCGACGGATCAGGCTTCAGCTCGCTTCTTGTCGCGCCGGCGTTGGACAATCCACCCGATCAGGATCGCCAAGAAGTAGAGCACGATCATCGGCACCGACAGCGCCAGCAGCGAGATGGGGTCGCCCGATGGGGTGATCGCGGCGGCGACGACGAACGTGCCGACGAGCGCGTAGCGCCACGCGCTCAGCAGCGTCTGGGGGCGCAGCACCTCGAGCAACTCGAGGAAGACGAGCAGCACCGGGATCGTGAAGCCGACGCCGAAGGCGATGCACATCAACGTCACGAGCCGGATGTACGACTCGACGCGGAACGCCGGATCGACGTCATTGCCGGCCCAGCCGATGAGGAACTCGAGCGCCTTCTCCAGCGTGCTGAAGGCGATGAAGCATCCGAGCAGGAACAGCGCCACCGACGAGATGACGAAGCCGAATGCGTAACGCCGCTCGTTCTTGTGCAGCGCCGGCACGACGAACTTCCACACCTGCCACAGCACAACGGGCATGGCGAGCACGATGCCGCCGTAGAACGAGACCCGGAGGCGCGTGGTGAGGCCCTCGATCGGGTCGAGCGTGAACAGCGTGACGTCGCCGGTGGTCGGGTCGATCGACCGCCCACAGAATTCCTCCGGTTTGCGGGCGCACAGATTGGCGTACGGCTCGAGCATCCAGCCGAGGATCGTGTCGTAGAAGGCCACGACGATGATCGCACCGACCAGGACAGCGAGCCCGGCACGGATGATGCGCATGCGCAGCTCGGCCAGATGCTCCGTGAGAGTCATCTCGTGCTGAGCGGGATCCGGCTTCGCGGATTTCGCCTCGCGTCTGCTCACGTACCCTCGTTCTGAGCCTCGGGTGCAACAGCGTCAGGTGGAACAGCCTCCGGTGGGAGCGTCTCAGGAGCGACGTCGACCGGATCTACGGTGCGCGACGAGTTGATCGTGTCGGACTCGGCGGCACGAGCCTCGGGCCCGGGCGCCGCCAAGGTCGTGTCGTCGGTCGCCGCGTCGTCGGTCGCCACGTCGTCGGTCGGCACGTCGTCGGTCGGCACGGCGTGCGGATCCGGCCCGGCGACGGTCTTGTGGGTCGGCGTCGGCGTCGGCGTTGCCGGAGCGGCCGCCATTTCGGCCGACTTCGGCTTCTCCTCTCGTTCGCCGCTCGACAACTTGCGGAAATCGACCGAATCGCGCATCAAGTTGGCGGTCTCGCGGATCTCGCGCATC
>DASQTR010000323.1:0-6581 GCA_035641795.1 Ilumatobacter sp. | reverse complement strand
GGAACGACACCGCCACGTCGGCCGAGCTGCTGCCGGTGTTGCGGACCTCGACCCACATGCCGATCCGTTCGCCGACCCACGCCTCGCCCGGATCGTGCTCGACATTGCTGTGTGCGCGCACCGACAGCTGGCCGATCTCGACCTGTGGTTGCGCTGCCGCGGCGGCATTGACCGTGAACGAGATCCCATTGTTCGCCTGCGAGCTCGACATGCCGTCGTCGATCGCCGCCGTCGCCTCGAGTTCGTGGCCGCCTGCAGCGAGCTCGCCGACGTTGACCTGCACCCATTGCGTGTCGTTGGGGGCGAGATCGACCGACGTGTCGCCGCGCGCCGAACCGTCGATCGAGAACGTGACCGTGGCGTGCGTCTGGCTGTCGCCGTTGGCGAGCTCGGCGTACGCGGTCAGCTGCTCATCGGACTCGATCGTGCCGTTGGAGCTCTGGATCGAGACCTGATTGATCGTTACCGACATGGGCCACCTCCGATGTCAGGGGGAGCCCGAATTGTCTCGCCTGCGGACGTGCCATGCGGACACACGCGTTGCCCGAACGGGCAGGCGCGCGGTGGCGACGCCTGACGTCAGGCGGGATCGTCTGCGAGCTGCTTGCGTACGTCGTCCATGTCGAGCGCGCGTACCTGGCTCAACAGGTCGTCGAGCGCTGACTTGGGCAGCGCACCGGGGCGGTTGAAGAGCTGGATGCCGTCGCGGAAGATCATCAGGGTCGGGATCGACATGATCCCGAGCGAACCCGCCAGCCGCTGCTCGGCCTCGGTATCCACCTTGGCAAACGTGGCGTCGGGATTCTCCTCGGCGGTCGCCTCGAAGATCGGGCCGAACTGGCGGCACGGTCCGCACCACGATGCCCAAAAGTCGACGAGCGTGATGCCGTCGGACTTGACCGTTTCCTCGAAGGTCTCGAACGTGAGCGTGCTGGTAGCCAAGGCCATCTCCTGTGTCGTGCTGCCGGCTCTCGGCGGCAGATCATGAAACGCCCGACGCGAGGTCGTGTATTCCCTCGTCCGGCTAGCGTCGACCACGTGACGCCTACTGCGCCGATGACCCCCGAGGCGGCGCTGTTGCGGGCCATCCACTGCCTCGACCGCGTGCACGAGCGGGGCTTCAAGGTCAAGGCGTTCCTGCGCGCGCTGGAGACCGTACGCAACACCGATCCGGCGGAGCTCGCGCATCGCGCCGACGAGGAAACGCTCACCGATCTGGAGGGGATCGGCGACAGCATCGCGCGCTTGATCACCGAGGCGCTGGCCGGCGGCTATCCGCGGTACCTCGAGAAGATCGAGTCGGAGACACCGGTGCCGATCACCGAGGCAGGCGCCGAGTACCGGGCGGCGCTGCGCGGCGACTGTCACACGCACTCGCGTTGGAGCGACGGTGGCTATGAGATCGAGCAGATGGCGGCAACCGCGATCGACCTCGGCCACGAGTACATGGTGTTGACCGACCACTCCGGCCGGCTGACGGTGGCACACGGGCTGGACGAGCAGCGGCTCGCGCGCCAGCTCGACGAGGTGGCGCGGATCAACGCCGAGATCGCGGCCGCCGGCCACGACTTCCGGATCCTGACCGGCATGGAGGTCGACATCAACGAGGACGGCTCACTCGACCTCGCCGACTCGATGCTCGCCCGCCTCGACGTCGTCGTCGCAAGCGTGCACTCCAAGCTGCGGATGGAGCGCACGGCGATGACCGAGCGGATGGTTCTGGCTGTGTCGAGCCCGCACGTCGACATCCTCGGGCACTGCACCGGGCGCCTGATCGGTAAGCGTCCAGAGTCGCAATTCGACGCCGACTTCGTGTTTGCTGCCTGCGCCCAGGCCGGCACGGCGGTCGAGATCAACTCGCGGCCGGAGCGGCTCGACCCGCCCCGCGAGCTGATGGAGGTGGCGCTCGACTACGACTGCTGGTTCTCGATCGACTCCGACGCTCACGCGACGGGGCAGCTCGAATGGCAACCGCACGGCTGCGACCGCGCCGCCGAGGTCGGGGTGCCGATCGACAAGATCATCAACACGATGCCCGCCGACGAGCTCGTCGCCTGGGCGGCGGCGTGACTCGTGGCGCGGCCTCGACGCCGGGGGCGTTGATCGCCCAAGGCCGTTCGGCGGAGATCTTCGAGTGCGGCGACGGCAAGGTGCTGCGCCGGCTGAGAGGGGAGCGCCGCGTCCCTGTGCACGAACCGATCGTGATGCGGGCGGTTCGCGCCGCCGGCTATCCGGTGCCGGAGCTGTTCGACGTTGACGGCTCCGACATGGTGATGGAGCGCGTCGCCGGCGTCGACATGGTGAAGGACATCGAGCGCCGTCCGTGGCGTGCCCGTCGGTACGGTGCGATGCTCGCCGACCTGCATCAGCGCTTGCGAGAGATTCCCGTCGATCGAGGGGTGCTCGAAGGCGATCAGGTGCCGGCCGCCTACGGCACAGCGGAGGTGTACGTGCACGGCGACCTGCACCCGATGAACGTGATCCTCACCGACCACGGCCCGGTCGTGATCGACTGGGAGGGTTCGCGGATCGGGCCGCGAGATGCCGATGCGGCGATCACGTGGATGCTGCTCGAGATCGGCGAGCTCGACGACGTTCCACGGTGGCTGCGGCCGATCGTCGGTCTCGTGCGCTCGCAGTTGCTACGCGCGTTTCTCGCGGGGGTTCCGAAGCCGAGCGCGGAGACGATCAGGGCGGCCTGCGAGTTCCGCCTGAACCGAGATCCGAACATGCGACCGGTTGAGATGGAGCGGATCCGGGAGTTCATGGCCGTGCACGGCTGAGGTCACGGCAGCAGCTTGGACGCGCTGCGGATCATGCCCGTCACGTAGTTGCGGGCGTCGTCCATCGAGAACCTCGTGAGCGGCCTCCTCATCGGATCGCGTGGGTCGTCCCACTTCCCCGGCCCGTTCGAGTCGACGTACACCGTGGTCTCGCCGCCGCGGGGAAAGATGGGCGAGAACGAGCAACTGGCCGGTGCATCGGGATGCTCCTTGAACCGGATCTCGAACTCGACGATTCGGTTCGGCAGGCGTGTCACCGTTGCCTGATGACCGTGCGCGATAGCGGCGTCTGCAACCGGTTGCAGGGCGACCGTCAGATCGTCGAGCCAACGCTCCCAAGCCTGGCGTCGCTCCGCATCAGGGTCGTCGGCGGGGCGCTGCATCTCGCGAGCGTGGTCGTGGAACACGTCGTCGAAGTGGTTGCTCATCGCAGGATTGTTGCACTCGGCCCGCGCGCCCAATGCGCCGGGAGGGGCGCAAGAGCGCTACCGGTAGGCTCGCCAGCTATGTCCAAGAAGACCAAGAAGCGCAAGGCGCGCATGCGGCGCAGCAAGGCGAACCACGGCAAGCGCCCGAACATGGGCCGCTGACCAACTCGTATGACACCACCGCACACCCGACGTGAGGCGGTGGTCGACACGCTGCACGGCGTCCCCGTTTCCGACCCATACCGATGGCTGGAGGCGGGTGACGATCCGGAGGTGCGGCAGTGGGTGGCCGAACAGAACCGGCACACCCGCACGGCGCTCGATGCCCTTCCCGAGCGGGGAGCCTGGCACGAGCGCCTCGTCACGTTGATGAGCCTGCCAGTCGTGCAAGCCGTCCAGGTCCGGGGTGAGCATCTGATCCTGCTCGAACGCGAGGCCGGCTCGCAGCAAGCCCGGCTCGTTTCGCGTTCGCTCGCCGACCCGACCGGTGGCGCGATCGTCCTCGCCGATCCCGCGGTGGGCGCGGCCGATGCGGCATCGGCAGTCGACTGGTTCTACGCGTCGCCGCACGGTGAGCTGGTCGCCTTTGGCGTCAGCGAGGGCGGGACCGAGAACTCCGTGCTGCGTGTCGTGAGGGCCGCCGACGGTTCGCTGCTGACCGACGAGATCCCGAACTGCCGGGCGTGCAGCGTCGGCTGGGAGCCGGACGGCACCGGCTTCTACTACACCCGCTATCCGGAAGGCGACGAGTACCACCGCACCGTCCACCACCACGAGCTCGGCACCGACTGGCACGACGACCCCGCCGTGTGGATCGACGCCGAGCGGCCCGAGACGTGGCCGAACGTGCAGGTCTCGCCGCAGGGCGGTTTCGTGCTCGTCGACGCCATGGTGGGGTGGGGTCGAACCGACCTGCATCTGCTCGACCGTCGGAGAGACCAATGGCGGGCGCTGATCACGGACGTCGAGGCGCAGAACGACTTCGTCTTCCGTGACGAGCACACGCTGATCGGCGTGACCTCGCTCGATGCGCCTCGGCGACGCGTGATGTCGGTCGACCTGCGCGGTGGCGACGTCACGCCGGCGGCTTGGCGGACCGTGCTGCGGGAGGGTGACGACGTACTGGGCGGCGTGGCGGCCGTGCCCGACGGGTTCTATCTCGTCTCGACGCACGTGGGGGTCGATCGCATCCGGTTCGTCCCCGACGCCGGCGCGGTGCAGGACATAGCCGGGCTCCACATGCGGTCGGTCGCCGGCGTCGCAGTCGACCGCGAGGTCGGCACGGCGGTCGCCGTTGTGAACGGGTTCGACGAGCCGGCGTCGGTGTGGACGTTGGATCCGGCAGGCTCGGCGTCACGCGCCTATCCGCCGCTCGATCGGTCGGTGGTGCCCGATCTCGAGGTGACCCAGATCGAGTACCCGTCACTGGACGGGACGATGATCCCGATGTTCCTCATCCACCGTGCCGGCGTCGAGCCAAACGACCAGACCCAGGCGGTGCTCAACGGGTACGGCGGTTTCGCGATCGCGGAGACGCCGATGTGGTCGGCGACGATCGCGGCGTGGTGCGCGGCGGGGGGTCTCTACGCCGTCGCCGGGCTACGGGGCGGGATCGAGCACGGCGAGGAGTGGCATTTCGCGGGGCGCCGCGACAAGAAGCAGAACGTGTTCGACGACTTCCACGCCGCCGCCGACTGGCTGGTGAAGACGGGACGCACCTCGCGGGAGCGGCTTGCGATCGCCGGCGGCTCGAACGGGGGACTGCTGGTTGGCGTCGCGCTGACCCAGCGTCCCGACCTGTGCCGGGCGGTGTGGTGCGGCGTGCCGCTGCTCGACATGGTGCGCTTCCCGCAGTTCCTCATCGCCAGGCTCTGGACCGACGAGTACGGCGACCCCGACGTGGCGGAGGACTTCGCCTGGATATACGCGTACTCGCCCTACCACCACGTGAGCGAAGGCGAGCAGTACCCGGCGGTGCTGTTGACCACGGCGGAGGGCGACACGCGGGTCGACCCCATGCACGCCCGCAAGATGGCGGCGCTCCTCCAGTGGGCCGTGGCAGACGACGAAGAGGCCCGCCCGGTGTTGCTACATCAGGAGACGCGGGCCGGGCACGGTGTCGGCAAGCCGGTCAGCAAACAGGCAGACACGCAGGCCGACATCCTGGCGTTCTTCAGTTGGCAACTCGACTGAACGGGCGGCCAACGGGTTGGGCGGTCAGGCGTCGCCGGTGACCTCGATGTCGTCGTGTTCACGGCGGCGCGCCAGGTGAGCCACGCCCTCAGGGCACTCGCCGGCGAGCGGGCACCATCGGCAACTCGCACCTGGTCGCTTCACCGGCGCACGGCCCTCGATCCGGAGCTCGATCTCGGCGTTGACGGCGTCGAGCATTCGCCGTGACGCAGTGAGCAAGGTGGCCTGTGTGACGTCTTCGACGACGGGCTGGCCGGCGTCGAGGTAGAACGACGCCAGCTTGCGCGGCGGGACCTGTGTGCGAAGCGTTTCCACCAGCGCGTAGAAGCGGAGATCCTCCCGATGCTTCGGCGCCGCCCAGCCGGTCTTGAGGTCGATGATCACCTTGCGGCTTTCGTCGCCCGCGGTGCGTCCGATGGTGAGGTCGACCTTGCCCGACAGCATGATCGCCCCCTCGACGGGCCATCGGACCGTCGACTCTGTCGTGGGCGCGGCGCGCTTGTCGAGCGGTGGGAAGCACTCGAGGAACTTGATCAGCTTCTCGACGGCGACGCCGGTGAGGTCGGCGCGGTCGGCCTCTGTGAGCCCGGCGATCCAGTCGCCGAGGCTCGTATCGTCGTCGGCCAGGCGCGCGATCGCCTCGTCGACCACGTCAGCCGGCACCGGCTCGCCTCGCCAGTTGACCATCAGCTGGATCGCGCGGTGCGCGACCTGCCCGCCGGCGACGGCGGGTGACCACACGAAGGAGTCGTCGAGCAGGTGCTGGACCTCGCAGCCGAGCACGCTCGACAGCTTGTGCTTGCTCATGAACACGGTCTCGCCGTCGAGCCGCTTCTCGAACAGCTCGAACGCCTCATCGATGTCACCTTGCAGCCGGGCAACGAACGCCTGGTCGAACACCACCGCTTCGCCGCGGCGGAGCAGAGCGAGCGTCCTTCGTTGGAGAGGGGTGAGGCCGGGGTCGTCCACTGTCGCCGACGCTACAGATCGGGTGTCACAGCCCCCGTCGATGATGGAGTCATGCCCCCCACCGCCGTGACGGCCAGCACCGTCGAGTTCGCCAGTGCCGCCCGCCAACTCACGCGCGAGGCTCGCCGGCGGGGGCTGGTCGGCCCGAGTTTCCGCTGCCCGCCGCGGCTCGTCGGCGTGGATCGCACGATCCGCCGTCACGACGACG
>DASQTR010000322.1:0-3136 GCA_035641795.1 Ilumatobacter sp. | reverse complement strand
CCTCGTCGAGATCGCCGAGACCGCCTCCTTCCCCGCCGCGGCAGGCCGATGGCTGTTCTTCGGGTTCGCCATCGCGTTCGCCGTCAAGGTGCCGATCTTCCCGCTCCACACATGGCTGCCCGACGCCCACACCCAGGCCCCCACCGCAGGGTCGGTCGTGCTAGCGGCCGTGATGCTGAAGCTCGGAACCTACGGCTTCCTGCGATTCGGGCTGTACCTGTTCCCTGAGGCGGCGCACTGGAGCCGCGCGCTGTGGCTGACCCTGGCAGTGATCGGCATCACCTACGGGGCGATCGTGGCGACCATGCAGACCGATCTGAAACGGGTCGTCGCCTACTCCTCCGTGGCCCATCTCGGTTTCATCGTGCTGGGCACCTTCGCCTTCACGTCGCAGGCGATCACCGGATCCGTGCTGCAGATGATCAACCACGGCATCTCCACCGGCGCGCTGTTCATCCTCGTCGGCATGATCTACGAACGCCGGCACACGCGACGTATCGCCGACCTGCGCGGCATCCAAGCTGTGGCGCCGATCTTCGCCGCTGTCTTCACCGTGGTGATGCTGAGCTCGATCGGCGTTCCCGGCCTCAACGGCTTCGTCGGCGAGTACCTGATCCTCATCGGCGCCTTCCTCTCCGCCCGCTGGTGGGTTGTGATCGCCGTCACGGGCGTGATCCTCGCCGCGCTCTACCTGCTGTGGGCTTACCAGCGCGTGTTCCACGGCGAGCCGGACGAGCAGAACGCCGGGTTCGCCGAGCTCAAGCTACGTGAGGGTGCGCTGCTGCTGCCCTTCATCGTCGCCATCGTCTTCATCGGGGTCTATCCGCAGCCTCTGCTCGATCGCATCGAGCCGTCGGTCGAGCGGTTGGTCGCGCACGTCGAGCAGGGCGCCGGCTTCGAGTCACCGCAGCCCGACGTCATCGAGGCCGAGCCGGTCGCCGCCGAGGAGGACGGATGATGCTGGTGGCCCAGGAGTTCGCGGCGCCGTCAGTCGAGTGGTGGCACATCAGCCCGATCATCGCTCTTGTCTCTGGCGCACTGCTGCTGCTCGTGCTGGGCGCGTTGACACCGACGTGGCCGCGCGGTGCCTACGCGTGGCTCACGGCCCTGACCGCTTTCGTCGCCGGGGGCCTGGCGCTCTTTCAATGGCGCGCGATCGAGGACGACGGTCCGGCGACGCTGCTCAGCGGCGCGCTCGCCTTCGACGCACTGACCCAGTTCGTCACGATCACGATCTGCGCGGCGACGTTGTTGGTCGCGCTCGTCACCGCCGACGACCTCTACGAGTCGGGTAACGACGGCCCGGAGGTGTACGCGCTGATGCTCGTGTCGGCCACCGGCGGCGTGGTGATGGCGGCCGCCAACGACCTGATCGTGCTGTTCCTCGGGCTCGAGACGCTGTCGCTGGCGCTGTACGTGCTCGCCGCGTCCGATCGTCGCCGCACCGACAGCCAGGAAGCCGGCATCAAGTACTTCGTCCTCGGCAGCTTCGCCTCGGCGTTCTTCCTCTACGGCGCGGCGCTCGTCTATGGCGGTACGCAGTCGACCAACATCACCGAGATCGTCAGCGCGTTTCAGGGGTCCGTGCTGGTCGACGGTCAGGACTCGCTCGTCCTGGCAGGCATCGCGCTGCTGATGGTCGGGCTGGGCTTCAAGGTCGCCGCCGTCCCGTTCCACGTGTGGACGCCCGACGTGTATCAGGGTGCACCGACGGCGGTGACCGCGTTCATGGCATCGGTCGGCAAGGCGGCCGCCTTCGCGGCGATGGTCCGCGTGCTCGTGATCGCACTCCCGTTCCACCGCGACGACTGGGGTCCAGCCGTGTGGGTGCTGGCGGTGCTGTCGCTCGTGATCGGCTCCGTGCTGGCGGTCGTGCAGGGTGACGTCAAGCGCATGTTGGCGTACTCGTCGATCAACCACGCCGGTTTCATCCTCGTCGGGGTCGAGGCTGCCTCGCATCGTGCGGGCGAGACGCAACTCGGGGACGCGATCCCGAGCGTCACGACCTACCTACTGCTGTACGCCGTGCTCACGGTCGGCTCGTTCGCGATCGTGGCCGTGGTGGCGCGCCAGAGCGGTGGCGACACGTCGATCGACGCCTTCGACGGTCTTTCCGGCCGCCAGCCGCTGCTCGCACTGGCGCTGACGATCCTGCTGCTGGCCCAGGCCGGTGTACCGCTGACGGCTGGGTTCGTCGCCAAATGGGGCGTGATCCAGGCCGCCGTCGAGGAAGGGAGCTACACACTCGCCGTGATCGCGATGGTCACGGCCGTCGTCGGCGCCTTCGTCTACCTGCGGGTGATGGTCGCGGTGTGGCTGCGCGACGGTGAGGCCGTGGCTGCCGCTGGCGAACGTGTGCCGTTCATGACCGGCCTGGCGGTGTTTGCCACCGCCGCCTTCACGATGGTGATCGGTGTCTGGCCGCAGTGGCTGCTCGGAGCCGCCGACCAAGTGACCGCATACGCCCGCTGACCCGACATGAAGCAGTTATTCGACGACCGACGGGTCGGGCACTCGCGCGCGTAGCGCCCAGTTGAAGGCGTGCCATCCCATCTCGGGTTGTGCCATCACCGACGCGCTGGCGCGGGCGGCTTCGTCGCTGATCGGTTGCGGGCGGTGCGCCTTCACGTGCACCTCGGCGACGCGCTCCATCATGATGAACCAGCCGACCGCCTCGTCGATCGACCGGCCTACGGTCAGCAGTCCGTGATTCCGCAGGATCACACCATGCCCCTCACCGAGTGCGACGGCAATCCGCTTGCCGCCGTCGGTCGACTGGACGTTGACGTCCTCCCCGTCGTACACCGCGTGCCGATCGAAGAACGCCGTCGCCTCCTGCACGATCTGCTGGAACGGCTCGGCGTTGGCTGACCAAGGCGTGCCGTAGGGCGTGTGCGTGTGCGCGGCGCAGACGATGTCGGGGCGCGCTTCGTGAATCGGCCAGTGGATGTTGTAGGCGCTGATGTTGATGCAGGGATCGACGTTGCCGTTGTCGTCGACGATCGCACCGCCCGGCCCGACGAGCACGAGATCACGCGTGGTAGCGGCAGCGAACGGGACGCCGTAGCGAAGCAGCCAGAAGCAGTCGCCGCGCTCGGGGTCGCGCGCCGAGATGTGGCCGTCACCCAGCTCGCCC
>DASQTR010000321.1:0-5146 GCA_035641795.1 Ilumatobacter sp. | reverse complement strand
CCGCCGGCGGGCGGACGGATCCCGATGGGCGCATCCGTGCGACCGGCGGCGGGCCCGACGTATCTCGTGGTCGGCGACGCGGCGGGCGTCGCCAACCCGTTCTCCGGAGCCGGCATCGAGTACGCGGCGGAAACCGGCGTGCTTGCCGGCGGCGTCCTCGACGAAGCGTTGCGAACCGGACAGCCAGCGTCGCTGCAGCGCTATCCGAAGCTGATCGACGAGCGCTACGGCACGTACTTCAAGGTGGGCCGCCTGGTCGACCGCGTGCTCGGCCGCCCGTCGGTGGCGCGACGCGTCGCCGGCTCGGCCGCCGCCCGCCCGGCGTTCGCGCGTGCGCTGATACGGGTCAGCGCCAACTCGCTGCGGGCAAGGCACCCGGGTGCGACAGAGCTCGCCTACCGCCTTGGCGCGGCGATCAGCACCGTCGCCCCGGACGCCTGACTCGGAACCTTCGCACGAGCTGGCTCAGGCGGCGCTGAGCGCCGTGAGGGCGCTCTGCAGCAGTGCTGGCGGCGCCGCCCGCAGGGCTTCGACGACCGGGCCGTCGGCAAGGCCGTCGAGGGCACGGCTGGCGCGTTCTGCGTACACCGCACCGGTCGCGAGCGTGCTCTGGATGCCGTCGTCGGAACGCACGATGGCCAGCGCCTTGTCGCGCTCGACGGGTTCGAGTGGCTTGCCGAGAATGTCGCGCAGCTCGTCGCCGCTGCTGCGCCCGTTCCACAGCGTGCGCGTCACGGGCAACGTGTACACACCCTCTTCCAGATCGTGGCCGGCGGGCTTGCCGAGTTGCTCGGCCGTGGCGGTCAGGTCGAGCACGTCGTCGACGATCTGGAACACCATCCCGTAGGCGTTGCCGTATTCGGTGACGGCGTCGATCGTGGGTCGATCGAGCCCGCCCACGATGCCGCCGATGCGCGCCGCCGTGCCGAACAGCGACGCCGTCTTGCCGTGGATCGACACGAGGTAACTGTCTTCCGAGCGACTCGTGTCGTACGTGTGGCGGAGCTCCTCGATCTGGCCCTCGCACAGCCAGGAGATCGTCCGCGCCAGCAGGCCCGCGACCTCGGTCCCGAGCGAGGCGGCGATCTCCGACGCTCGCGCCAGCAGGAAGTCGCCGGCGAGGATCGCCTGCAGGTTGCCCCAGCGGGCGTTCACCGTGTCGACGCCACGACGGGTCTCGGCCTCGTCCATCACGTCGTCGTGATAGAGCGAACCGAGATGGACCAGCTCGCACGCGACGCCGCCGCGAACCACGTCGTCGGACGTCGGTTGTCCGTTCAGCCGTCCCACCACCACTGCCAACGCCGGACGCAGCCGCTTGCCGCCGGCCACGATCAGGTGGGACGCGATCTCGGTGAGGTAGGCATCGGCGGTCACGACCGCCTTGCGCATCGCCACCTCGATCCTCCTCCGGTCCGCGTCCATCCCGGCCAGCGCCAACAAGGGCGACGTCGAAGCTCCGGGCACGCCGAGCAGGCTAGCTGTTCGGGCCTTCCGGCTCTCCGCTTGCTGGGGTTGGCCCGGGTGATGGCTCCATCGCCCGAACGGGCTGACGTACCGTCCAGTCGGGTAGCTCTCGCGCCGATAGAGTGACTACACGTATTCGCCGCTCATCGAAAGGCGACACATGTTCGAACGCTTCACCGACCGGGCCCGTAGGGTCGTCGTTCTCGCTCAAGAGGAAGCGCGGCTGCTCAACCACAGCTACATCGGCACCGAGCACATCCTGCTGGGACTGATCCACGAGGGCGAAGGCGTCGCGGCCAAAGCCCTGGAGTCGTTGAGTATCTCTCTCGAAGCCGTCCGCAACCAGGTCGAGGAAATCATCGGCCAGGGTGGCTCCTCGCCCTCCGGCCACATTCCCTTCACCCCTCGCGCAAAGAAGGTGCTCGAGCTGTCGCTGCGCGAAGCGCTGCAGCTCGGCCACAACTACATCGGCACCGAGCACATCCTGCTCGGTCTCATCCGCGAGGGCGAGGGCGTCGCCGCGCAGGTGCTCGTCAAGCTCGGGGCCGACCTCAGCCGTGTGCGCCAGCAGGTCATCCAATTGCTGTCCGGCTACCAGGGTCCCTCCGGCGGTTCCGGCTCCAGCGGATCGTCCAGCGGTCGCGGCGGCGAGCAGGGTTCGGCCAGCGCCAACGTCGGCGGCCAGAGCAAGGGCGGCGACGACGACAAGAACAGCCAGATCCTCGACCAGTTCGGCCGCAACCTCACGAGCATGGCGCGCGAGCGCAAGCTCGACCCGGTGATCGGCCGCACGCGCGAGCTCGAGCGGGTCATGCAGATCCTCTCCCGGCGCACGAAGAACAACCCGGTGCTCGTGGGTGAGCCGGGTGTCGGCAAGACGGCGATCGTCGAAGGTCTCGCCCAGAAGATCGTCAACAACGACGTGCCCGACACGCTGCGCGACAAGCAGCTCTACACGCTCGACCTCGGTGCGCTCGTCGCCGGTTCGCGCTACCGCGGCGATTTCGAGGAGCGGTTGAAGAAGGTCCTCAAGGAGATCAAGACCCGCGGCGACATCATCCTGTTCATCGACGAGATCCACACGCTCGTCGGTGCCGGCGCCGCCGAAGGCGCGATCGACGCAGCCTCGATCCTCAAGCCGATGCTCGCCCGGGGTGAGCTGCAGACGGTCGGTGCCACGACGCTCGACGAGTACCGCAAGCACGTCGAGAAGGACGCCGCCCTCGAGCGCCGGTTCCAGCCGGTCAAGGTCGACGAGCCGACGCTGGCGCACACGATCGAGATCCTCAAGGGCATCCGCGACCAGTACGAGGCGCACCACCGGGTCACGATCACCGATCAGGCGCTGGTGGCAGCTGCCAACCTGGCCGACCGCTACATCTCCGATCGTCACCTCCCCGACAAGGCGATCGACCTGATCGACGAGGCCGGCTCTCGCTTGCGCATCAAGCGCATGCAAGCGCCGCCCGACCTGCGCGAGATCGAGCGCAAGCTCAACGACGTGCAGGAGGCCAAGAAGCGCGCCGTCGAGGAACAGCAGTTCGAGGAGGCCGGTCGCCTCCGCGATCAGGAGAAGGCGCTGCTCGAGGAGAAGGCCGCCAAGGAGCGCGAGGTCAAGGCCGACGGCGTCGACCTGTTCGACGAGGTCGACGAGGAAGCGATCGCCGAAGTGCTCTCGATCTGGACGGGCATCCCGGTCTACAAGCTGACCGAGGAGGAGACCCAGAAGCTGATCAACATGGAGGGCGAGCTCCACAAGCGGATCATCGGTCAGGAGAACGCGGTCGGTGCCGTCTCGCAGTCGATCCGCCGCACCCGGGCGGGCCTCAAGGATCCCAAGCGCCCGAGCGGGTCGTTCATCTTCCTCGGTCCCACGGGCGTCGGCAAGACCGAGCTCGCCAAGACGCTCGCCGAGTTCCTGTTCGGCGACGAGAAGTCGTTGATCACGCTCGACATGTCGGAGTACATGGAGAAGCACACGGTCAGCCGGCTCGTCGGCTCGCCTCCGGGTTACGTGGGCTACGAAGAGGGTGGCCAGCTCACCGAGGCCGTGCGGCGCAAGCCGTTCAGCGTCGTGCTGTTCGACGAGATCGAGAAGGCGCACCCCGACGTCTTCAACACCCTGCTGCAGATCCTCGAGGAAGGCCGTCTCACCGACAGCCAGGGGCGCTCGGTCGACTTCCGTAACACCGTGTTGATCATGACGTCGAACCTCGGTACGGCCGACCTCCGCAAGGCCAACGTGGGCTTCACCACCGCCGACTCGGCGATGAGCTACGAGCGCATGAAGGAGAAGGTCAACGACGCGCTCAAGCAGCACTTCAGGCCGGAGTTCCTGAACCGCATCGACGAGACGATCGTGTTCCACGAGCTGTCGCGGGCCGAGGTCGTGCAGATGGTCGACCTGATGCTCAAGCGGCTCACCGGCCAGCTCGAGGGCCAGGGTCTCGGGATCGAGGTCACCCAGGCCGCCAAGGAGGAGCTGGCGTCGATCGGCTACGACCCGCAGCTCGGGGCGCGTCCACTCCGCCGCGCGATCCAGCGTCAGATCGAGGACGTGCTGTCCGAGAAGATCCTGTACAAGACGTTCTCGGCCGGCGAGATCATCGTCGTCGACGTCGAGCCCAACCCCGAGGCCGAGGGCAAGCAACGCTTCACGTTCCATGCCGTCGAGGGCTTCGTGCCCCCGTCGTCGGTCGAGCTCGCCACGACGATGACCAACGACGACGTGATCATCGAACCACCGGTCGACTGACCCGCACTTCGTTCATGTCGGGCTCATCACCGCGTACGCGGTGATGAGCGCGACATGAACGCAATTTGTCGCGCCGACTGCGAAACTGCGACGTCGTGCCGCACCGCCTCCGAGTCATCGCTGTCGCGCTCTGCGCCCTCGCGTTGACCGCGTGCCGCCTCGATGTGACGGTCGACGTGGCGATGCAACCGGATGGCACCGGAACCGTCACCGTCGAGGCGGTCGCCGACGCCGAACTCGTCAGCCAGGTGCCCGACCTCGTGGACGATCTCCGCCTCGACGACGCGATTGCCAACGGATGGCAGGTCACGGGCCCGACACCGCTCGAGGGCGGGGACATGTCGATCACGCTGACGCACGCCTTCCATTCGGCCGAGGAGCTGGCGTCGGTGCTCAACTCGATCGGCCCACCGCTGGTCGACATGCAGGCCGCACGCACCACCGACTCGGCAGATCCCAACGGTCCCACGACCAACGCCATCGACGGCACGCTCGTCCTCCCCAACGGGTACGAGTCGTTCGCCGACGCCGCACTCGTCGAGGCGGTTGGCGGTCAGCCGTTCGGTGATCAGATCGCTGCCAGTGGCCTCACGCCGCCGGAGGCGATGGCGCTCACGTTGCGCGTCTCGCTCCCTGGCGAGTTGGTGTCGTCGGAGACCGGCACGGAGGTCGGTGACGGCGTGATCGAATGGCAGGCGCCGCTCGACGGCACCTCGGTCGACCTCCTGACGCAGACCGTGCAGCGGCCCGCCGGATCGGGCAACAGCTGGGCACGACCGCTGTCGAACGTGGCGCTCGTGCTGCTGATCGCCTGGATCGTCGTGTCAACGGCGTTCATCGTGTTCGTCGCCGTCGCCCGGCGCAGCAAGCGCCGCCGCCGCGAACGCGGCCTTCGCAGCCTGAGCCGTTAAGCGAGAGCCATGT
>DASQTR010000320.1:0-4049 GCA_035641795.1 Ilumatobacter sp. | reverse complement strand
GGCCCGGCCAGTGAGCCAGAGACGCAAGCCATGGTGAACTTCATCGCCCAGCTTCGACCCGACATCGCCATCTGGTACCACCAGGACCTCTACGTGATCAGTCCGTCGGAAGGGCGTGAAGGACGGATCAGGGCGCGCTATGCCGAACTCACCGGGCTGCCGATGGGCGGGATCTCCGGTGGGACCTACACCGGCATAGCCGCCACGTGGGCACGCCGCGAGCTGGCCGTCGACGAATCGGTGGCGTTCATCGTCGAGCTCGGCGCGACGCTCTCGCCTGCGGACGCGGCCATGCATGCAGAGGCCGTGCGCACGATCGCTGCGGAGGGTTGACGAGCCGAAGGTCAGACGCCGAGCCTGAAGCCGACGACCGCGCCGCCGCCTTCCCGGTTGCGCGCGAACACCTTGCCGCCATGGCGCTCGGCGACGTCGCGGACGATCGACAATCCGAGACCCGACCCCGCCATCGAGCGCGCCTCGTCGCTGCGGTGGAAACGCTCGAACACGAGCGCCAGCTCGCTCTCCCGGATCCCGATCCCGCGGTCGGCTACCGCGATGCCGGCCTCGCTGACGCTGACCTCGATCAGCGCGCCGGATGGGTCGAACTTGGTTGCGTTGTCGAGCAGGCACGAAAGCGCCCGCTGCACTCCCGCACGCTGCGCCACGACGGCGGTCGTCTCGGCGACGACCACGATGTCGCGCCCGCTCCTGCGCTCGAAGCGCGCCGCCACGTCGGTGGCAAGTTCAGCCAGGTCGAGCTGCTCCCGTGGCTCGTCGACGACGTCGCCGACGGAGACCGCGACGATCTCGTTGACCAGGTCCGTGAGCTGCTCCACCTCGGCGTGGATGTCCTCCACCGCCGCCTCACGTTCGGTGGACGGCAGGTCGGGGTGGCGCCGAATCACATCGAGGTTGGTTCGAATGCTGGTCAGTGGCGTGCGCAGCTCGTGCCCCGCGTCCTGGACGAGCCGGCGCTGCTGCTCGCGCGAGCTGGCGAGCGCGCCGAGCATGCGGTCGAACGCAGAGCTCAAACGACCGACTTCGTCGGCGCCCGCCGAGCCGACCGGCGCGTCGAGACGACCGGTGGTACCCACGTGCTCCGCGGCAGCCGTCAACCGCCGCAGCGGCCCGGTCACGCTGTTGGCGATCCATACCCCAACCGCGGCGGCAATGCCGGCCACGATCAACGCCAGCGCGATCGTTCGCACCCGCAGGCTGCGGAGGATGCGGTCGGTCTCCTCGAGTGAGCGGGCCACTTGGAATGCACCCCGCGGGATGCCCACCGTGCGCACTCGGTAGTCGTCGCCGCCCACCCTGACCATGTCGTACGCGCTCGTCCCAGGGCGACCTGCGACGGACGCCGCCGCGTCCGCGAGGTCGGGGCTCGACGCTGCGCCAGCGAACGTCGTGTCGGCCACCGTCCCGTCCGCGGCGACGACCTGGGCTTCGAACCCGCGCAGCGGACCTCGGTCGCCGAGCTGGTCGAGGTCGAACGGACCCCGCCCCGGTCGCGGGTTCACCTCGGCGAGCGAGCGGTCGATCTCGCTGAGCAACCGATCCTTGGTCACACGGTAGACGGCAGCACCTATCACAGCACTCGCCACGAAGGTCACGCCGGCCAGCGCCAACGCGATCTTCCAGCGCAGGCTCACCGCTCCTCCCGTGCGACGTAGCCCACGCCGCGCACGGTGTGGATCAGGCGGTCGCCTCCGCCCTCCTCGGTCTTGCGACGCAGGTACCCGATGTAGACCGCAAGGTTCTTCGAGTCCGGGCCGAAGTCGTAGTGCCAGATGCGGTCGTAGATGGTGGCGTGGTCGAGCACGACGCCGGCGTTGCGCACCAACAGCTCGAGCAGGTCGTACTCCGTCTTGCTGAGGTCGATCTCGGCGCCGCCTCGCGAGACGCGGCGTCCGCTGCTCTCGATCCGCAGATCACCGAGCCGCAACACCTGGTCATCGGAGGCGCCGGCGTCGTGCGCGTCGTTGACACGCCGCAGTAACGCTCGCATCCGAGCGAACAGCTCGGCAAGATCGAACGGCTTGGGGAGGTAGTCGTCGGCACCGGCGTCGAGCCCGGCGACGCGATCACTCGTCTCGGTGCGCGCCGTCAGCATCAGGATCGGCAACCGGTTGCGCTCGCCGCGGAGCACGCGGCACACCGTGATCCCGTCGACGACCGGCATCGACACGTCGAGCAACAGCAGATCGGGGGGTGCCGCCCGCAACGCCTCGAGCGCGAGCGCACCGTTGCTGACGGCGCTGACGTCGTACCCCTCCAGTGTCAGCGCGCGCACGAGCGACTCACGAACGGCGCGATCGTCCTCGGCGAGCATCACGTGCACGCAACGAGTACATCAGACGCAGGTGAGCATCAGGTGAGAACTCTCACGTCAGGCGCTCCCCGCGATGGCCCGTCAACCAAAACGTGGATCGTTGCCAGCGCCCGTGTCGACGCTGAGATGCAGCGCGGCGGCGACCTGTGGCCAGCTCACGTAGGAGAAGCTCGTCGGCTGACGGTCCTCGTCGACATCGTCGCCCGTTTCCGGCTCGTCGTGAGTGACGAGCAGGCCCTCCTGGTATGGCCCGACCGGGCGGTTGGTGACGGCCAACCCGTCCGAGCCGTTGACGTCGTCGACGGCTCCGACACCGTGGATCACGAACGTGCTGAGCGGGCGGTTGTCGCCGTCCGTGCTGTAGACGGCATAGCGGTCATCGCCCTGGCTCGACACGATCACGTATCCCGTTGCTCCGGGGCCGTAGTAGATGTCGATCCCTTCGGCGTCGGCGGTGAGGTTTGGGCCACCGAAGCCAGTTGCATAATCCTGGCGCGGCCTGCATTCCCCCGACTCTGCGTCGAAGTCGTCGTGGATCCCGAAGTCGCCGACTCGGTCGAGCAGCACAGGGTCGCTTTCACCGAGCGGAAGCTGAATGCGCCAGAGGCCGACGTCCTCCTGAGTGGCGTAAAGCACTCCGCTGCGCTGATCGACCGAAACGCCCTCCAGATGCGGTCCGACTCCCGGCCTTTCGCACGGTATCCACGTCGTGCCGTCGGGCAGCCGAAACGCGCCCGGCATGTCGAGGTGACGGATGTCGGTATAGCCGAACCCGCCGTCCGCGGAGACGATCTCGACCGTCGCGATCGTCGTCGCCCCTTCCTCGGTGACAACCACGTACGCGCTTCCGGTCGCAGGTTGGTAGACGGCCACGCCGTAGGCCGTGTGCCCCTCGTCGACCGCCGTGCGGCTCGAGTGGAACAGGAACTGCTGTTCCGCCGCGGTCACTTCGACGAGCGGTACGGCGGCGTCGACGCCGGCAGGATCGATCAACCAGAACCGGAGTTGATCGTTGTAACGGTCCGACACGACCGCAACATCGACGGTCTCGCCGTCGAACGCGAGACCGTATGCGATGTCGACATTGTTGTAGCGACCGTCGACACCGTCCGCGCGCGGTGCCGGGGTTGCCGCGATCGACTGAATCTCCTTACCCGCGAGGTCGTAGACGCGTAAGCCACCCTCCTTGGCGGTCACGATCACGATTGACGCGTTGTCATCACCGGGATGAACCCAGATCGCAGGATCGTCGCCCGAGGCGTTACCGCCCTCGTCATCGTCGTAAAGGACCGGCGTCTCGGTATCGCTCGTGACGACTGCCGGATCGACGTGCGCGCTGGCCCTCGCCGGCGTGTCGACCAGCGACGCTGACATGACTAGAAGCACGAACGTTCGAGCCAAGGTGGCGCGCCGGTCTCGCGAGCGTCCCGCACCTTCACGAGCGTGGGCGGCGGCGGGTGTATCGAGGATCGGCATAGGCGTGCTTCGTTCGACCGTGCGACCTGGAAGCACGTCGCCCAAGACCACAATCGGTCCCGAAGCTGCCCCGATCAGGCGGGAGTTGAACCGCGCCAATGCTTCGTCGCTGGCCGACCTACGACGGTCGACGACGCGTACCCGGCCGGAGGCGGGAAACCGGTTACGTATCGGTCTGCGCGGCGTGGCCTTCCAATATCTCTGATGTCGTGCGCCATGCGATGCCATATGCCGTTTCGCT
>DASQTR010000319.1:0-4382 GCA_035641795.1 Ilumatobacter sp. | reverse complement strand
GGCCTGCAGTTCGACCATGCCGACGGGGCGAGCGGCGGCGTGTTCAACCTGGCCATGTACTGCCAGGGTTTGTCGGGCACCGAGATCGCCGACAATTGGCGCAACAACCGCCCGCTGCGCGGCGTTCAGCCCTCCCTCAACCCGTTCGTCTCGCTGTTCCGGCTCGACCGCTTCCGGCGCAACACCTTGCAGCAGGACTGGGGGCTCGACTGGACGAGGATTCGCAGCACCGACCGCGAGGCGACGTTCAACCTCTACAACTTCACCACCCACGACCAGGAAGTGGTCGAGGCCGCCGACATGGACGAGGACCGGCTGATCTCCGCGGTGTCGCTGCCGATGTGGTTCCCCCCGGTCGAGATCGACGGCTCGGTGTACGTCGACGCGGTGATGGCCACCGATGCCAACCTCGAGGAGGCGATCGACCGCGGCGCCGACGAGCTGTGGGTGATCTGGACGGTCGGCACGCGCGGCAAGTGGCGCAACGGGTTCATCGCCCAGTACTTCCAGATGATCGAGGCGATGGCCAACGGCAAGCTGCGCGCAACGCTCAAGCGGATCGAGCGCAACAACGCCGCGGTCGCTTCCGGTGGGCACAGCGAGTACGGCCGCCACATCGACGTCAAGCTGCTCCAGGCAGAGGTGCCGCTGCACTACCTGATGAACTTCACCCAGGACCGCATGGCCGCGGCAGTCGAGCTGGGCGTCACGCGTGGGCGGCAGTGGTGTCAGGCGCAGGGGATCCCGTTCACACCGGTGACCCGTGAGCCGTCGTCGTCGGGCACGAGCGTGCGGTTCACCGAGGAGATGGCGGGTTACGTCCGTGTCGGCGCCAGCGACCCTGCGCCGGTGCGCCGCCACCAGAGCGGCGACGTGCCATGCAAGTTCCACCTCACGATCGACACCGGCGACCTCGATGCCTTCATCGCCCAGCCGCAGCATGCGGCCACCGCCGTCGGCTGGGTCGAGTCCGCCGTGTTCGGCGGGCGCCGGCCGGTCGAGCGTGGTCGCTTCAACCTGTTCGTCGACCAGGACGACCCGACCGACAAGCGCATGCTCTACGAGCTCTGGTTCACCGACGACCAGGGCCGCCGTCGCACGCTCGCCGGCCACAAGGTCATCATCGACAGCCCGGGGCTCGATCTGTGGCCGGACACGACGACGCTCTACACCAAGATCCTCGACGGTCACGTCGAGGGATCAGCCAAGGACTCGGCCACCGTCGTCGCCGCCGGCGTCCTGCGCATCAAGCCGATGATGTTCGCTCGCCAGCTCACGACGTTCCGGTCGACCGGAGGGACCCTGACGGAGCGGGCCGGGGCGATGTCGCGGTTCGCGCGCCTCTTCACCGGTGCGCTGTGGGACGTGTACGTCACCACGCCCGTTCCGAACGCGCCGTTCTGACCGGCTCACGTCCGATGCCGTACACGCCGCCACCGCGGCCTGCCTCCGAATCCGACCTCGGCTTCGAACAGCGTCGGCCCGTGCAATGGTTCAGCCCGCCTCTGCTCGCACGGGCGGGTATGAAGGTCGTCCTGTCGTCGGCGTTCGGCGATTACCTCGACAAGCGCGAGCTGCAGCAGGCGTTCGAGAACTGGGTTCCCGACGACCACGCCGGGGATGCCGAGCTGTGGCTCGACGTCATCGCCGACACCGCGGACGGCTTCGACCCCACGTACACGGTGGCCTGGTGCGCCGCACAGCGCGAGCTGCGGCCCGAGGGCTGTGATCGGCCCCTGCCGCGGGGCGCGTACGTCGTGCTGGCCGGTGACGAGGTGTACCCGGTCGGATCGCCGGCGGAGTACGAGAACCGTTTCATGGGCCCGTACAAGGCGGCGCTGCCCTGGACCGACGGCACCCATCCGGTGATGTACGCGATCCCTGGCAACCACGACTGGTACGACGGGCTGACCGGATTCATGCGTGTGTTCGGCCAGGAGAACTGGGTCGGCGGGCGCCAGACGAAGCAGCGTCGCAGCTATTTCGCGATCGGCCTCCCACACCGGCATTGGTTGTGGGGGATTGACATCCAGAACGACGCCTACGTCGACAGCGCCCAGATCGCGTACTTCCGTCGTGCCGCCAAGCTGATGAAGCGCGACGACCGCTTGATCCTGTGTTCGGCGAAGCCGAGCTGGACCGACGTCGATGACCCCGACTCGTACCGCAACCTCGAGTTCGTCGGGCGCAAGCTCGTTCCCGAGGGCGTCGACACGATCATGATGATCTCTGGCGACAGCCACCACTACGCCCACTACACCAACATCGACGACGAGGGCAGGGCACGTGCCAAGGTCACCGCTGGTGGCGGCGGAGCGTTCCTGTCCGCCACGCACACGTTGCCGGACCGTGTCGATGTACCGAAAGCGATGCTCGGCGAGGACGATCCACCGCACGCCCTCGAACGCTTCGACCTCGTAACGACCTATCCGTCGAAGCCGCAGTCGCGCCGACTCACGTACGGCGCGCTCCTGGTCGGGTGGCGCAATCCGACGTTCGTCATCATCCCCGCGATCCTCAACCTGCTGCTGTTCGCCGCCAACACCGCCGGGTTGCGACCCGATGTCGGTGCCATCGAGGATGTCGCTCCCGAGTGGGATTACGGCGACTTGCTGACAGGCCAATTCCGTGGCCCGTTCTCGGTGCTGCTGGCGCTCACGTTTTGGTTGCTGCTGGCGTCCTTCTACAAGGTGAAGCAGTCGACACCGAGGTGGCGCGCGTTCGTCGAGCGGGGCATCGCCGGAGCTCTGCACACAGTTGCTCACCTGTTGGCGTTCGCGCTCGTGGCGCTCACGTCGATCACGATCGTCGACGCGATCGGTCTCGAAGGTGCATGGTTCACGATTGTCGCCGGGTTGCTGGTCCTCGTGTTCGGCGCTGTGCTGGGGTCGTTGGTGTTCGGCGCGTACTTGGTGATTGCCCTCGCTGTGTTCAAGCGTCATGCCAACGAGAACTTCTCGGCGTCGCGCTATGAGACGTACAAGAACTTCCTCCGCATCCACATCGGGCCGGACGGAGTGACGGTCTACCCGATCGGGATCGACAAGCCGTGCACGAAGTGGAAGGTGGCGGCCCAATCGGCGTCGCGGGAGGACTCATACATCGCGCCGGAGGCGGGCACGATCGCCACGAGACTGATCGAGCCGCCGTTCACGGTGTGACGGTGTGACGGTGTCTGTTCGCACTCGGTCGTCGGCGAGGACGAGTCGGTAGTAACCCGGGGTCGGCGAGGAACCGCCTCCGAGTGCTACACCGCGCAAGAACATACGCGATCGCTCATCCGTTCATCTTGGCGCTAACTGACGAGTTCCAGTTGCAGTTCCTCCTCGCGGGGTGGCGGTGCGACGCCGTTGGGTGCGCGGTCGATGGTGGAGCCGGTGTGGAAGACGGTGCCGTCGGGTCGGGTCCAGGCTGCGATCCGGTCGGGTGTGATCGTCAATGTCCAGCCGCCTTCGTGGACGAGGTGATGGTCGTGGCTGCAAAGTGGGGCGAGGTTGTCGAGATCGGTCGAGCCGCCGTGTTCCCACGGGATCACGTGGTGGATCTGGCAGTCTTCGAACGGCACGGTGCAGGTCGCTCCGATGCAGGTGCGGTGCATCGCCCGCAACGCCGCCCGCTGGGCGGGCATCGCCAACCGTTGCGAGCGTCCGACGGTCAGTGCTTCACCGTGGCCGTTGAGCACGACCGGCATGATCTCGGCCTCACACGCCAAGCGACGAATCACCTGGACCGGCAACGGCGTGCCGTCGTCGGTCTCGCACACAGTGTGGGCATGCACGCCGGACCGAAGCGTGTCGAGATCGCACAGCACGATCAGCGACGGCACACGCTCGCCGGCGACACCGGGGCCGGCGCTGCACGCCGCCAGCACGGCTTCGACCTCCAGTTGGTGCCAGGGCGTCTTGGCGTGGGCGGGCTGCTGGCGCACTTGGCGCAGCGCGTGGGAGACGGCGGTCCAGAACATCTTGTCGCGCTCGCGATCGAGCGAGATCAGGGTCTGGCGCATGCCGGTGGCCTTATCGGTCCAACGCTTGACTTTCGAGGCTGCCCGCTGGCGCTCCAACTCCGCTACGTCGGATCCAGCGGCGTGCTGGGCTGCGACCTCACGGGCGAGATCACGACAGGTCTGGCCAAAGGTGTCGACACCTTGCGCCTGGGCCTTGTCCAGCAACGTGTCGCTGTTCGCGAAGAACTCCGCCGCCGTCACCTGGTCGAGGCCACGCACCGCGGAGGCGATGGCGTCGACGTGTCCCGCTGCGACGTCACCGGCCGCGAGCGCTTCCTCGAAGCTCGGCAACGCGGTGCACACCTTCTCGCGGTCATCCGCGGTGCGCGCGTCGCGGCCCGACTGGCCACCCTCGCGAGCCAGCAGATCCTTGGGA
>DASQTR010000318.1:0-3077 GCA_035641795.1 Ilumatobacter sp. | reverse complement strand
GGGAAGTGGAAGTCCTGAGGCGGCGTCCCCGGTGGCCACTCTGAGACGAGCAAACCATGCTCGGCGACCCACTGCCAGATGTCGGCGTTCTGCTTCGGGTACGGCATGTCGGAACCGTTGCCGACCACGCCCACCGCCAGCCCCTCAGCGGCCCGCACCCCGCGATGCGCGGCACCATCGATGCCGCGCGCCAGGCCTGACACGATGGCGACGCCGTCGCTCCCCAAGGCCTCGCCGAGCTCGAACGCGGTGGCGCGGCCGGCGGCGGTGGCGTTGCGTGTGCCGACGATCGCCACGCGGCGCGCGGCCAGCACGTCGAGACTGCCGCGAACGAAGAGCACCGCCGGCTGGAACGGATCGTCGGCCAATACCGCCGGGTAGTTCGGGTCGAGTTTCGTCACCACCTCGACCCGCTGGGCGGCGCACTCCCCCAACACGCTTTCGGGATCGACAGCCTTCGCTTGTGTGCGAAGCGCGGTGAACATCTCTTCGAGGCCCTTCGGCTCGACCACGGGCGCGAACGAGAAGCCGCGTCGCAACCGCTCCAAGGCTTCCGTCGGTTCGTGGTGTCGCAGGACGATGTGCAGCCTCCGGGGCGTCATCGCCGGCAGCGCCGCCAGTGCGATCAACGCCGCCCGCGTCTCGGCGATCATGCCGCTTGTCCCACGGCGCTGAGGCCCACCCGTGCCCGCATGCCGAGCGCCATGATGACGTTGGCTTCGTCGATCTCGCCCGCGTTCTCGCCGAGGTCGGCCAACGTCCGCGCCACCCGCCAGACGCGATGCAAGCCGCGTGCGGTCAGGCGTCCCTTCTCGAGCTCGCGGTAGAGCATGCGGCTGCCCGGCTTCGACAAGGGCGCGAACTCGTTCAGGCCGTGCTCGTCGAGCGCGGCATTGAGCATGCCGCCGCGCTCGAGCGCCATGTGACGGGCGGCGATCAGCCTCGGGAGCATGTGGGCGGTCGATTCGCCCGGCTCGCCGCCGAACAGTTCGTCGACAGCGGGGCGGGCGACCGCCACACGGAGGTCGAAGCGATCGAGCAGCGGTCCGGATAGACGGCCGATGTAACGCGTTCGCGAGCGTTCGTTGCACTCGCAGGCACCCGGCGCACCACCGCCGCACGGGCATGGGTTCGTGGCGCCGATCAGCTGGAAGCGAGCCGGCATGGGCACGCGATCGTGCTCGACGCGCCCCACCATGATCCGTCCCAACTCCAAGGCCTCGCGCAGGCCGTCGAGTACCGGCTGCGGGAATTGACCCATCTCGTCGAGGAACAACACGCCGCCGTGCGCGAGCGAAACTTCGCCGGGTCGTAGCGCGTGCGACCCGCCGCCGACCAGCGACGGCAACGAGCTCGTGTGATGGGGCGCACGGAACGGGGGCCGGGTCACCAGGCCGCCACCGGGCAGGGGCACGCCAGAGGCCGAGTGGATCATCGTGGTCTCGAGCGCCGTGCCCGCATCGAGATCGGGCAGAAGCGCCGGCAAGCGCCGCGCCAGCATCGTCTTGCCGGCGCCGGGTGGGCCGACGAACAGAAGGTGGTGTCCGCCGGCGGCCGCCGCCTCGAGTGCCATTCGGGCGTGTGGCTGGCCGCGCACGTCGGCCATGTCGTGGAGCTCGGTCTCGTCCGGCGCCGGCGCGGTCGTCATCGTCGGGTCGTACTCGGGCCACGACGACGCGCCCGTCAGCGCTTCGACCAGCCGGTCGAGCTTGTGGATCGGGCGGATCAGCCCGCGCCCGACGATGCGTGCCTCGCCGACCGCGTCGGCGGGTACGACCCAGTCGTCATCGGGGTGGACACCGACCATGGGGGCGATACCGGGGACCCGCCGGATCGTGCCGTCGAGGCCGAGCTCGCCGACGAACGCCAGATTGCACACCACGTCGAGCGGAATCACGTCGAACGCCACCAGGAGCCCGACGGCGATCGGCAGATCGAGCCCGGAGCCGGTCTTACGGTATGACGGTGGCGCCAGGTTGACCGTGATCTTCTTGTCCGGCCATCCGAAGCCCGACGTGATGATCGCCGCTCGAACTCGATCACGCGCCTCGCGGCACGATTCGTCGGGAAGACCGAGCATCGAGAAACCGGGGATGCCCTTGGCGACGTGGACCTCGACGCTGACCGGATGGCCGCGCGCCCCGAGGATCGTGGCCGAGCGAACCGTTGCAATCATCTCGTCTCCCGAAGACCGGCACCGCGCTTACGCACGGGCTCGTGTTCAGGAGGGAGGGCACCTGCCCCTCGACAGCTGGGTGGCACCATACCGAAGGGCTGTCGCAATGCCACCGCGTCCACGGCGGTGAATGCCACACTCGTCGGCGTGCTGCGCCCGTCCTCCGGCTCTGCCGCGATCCTCGTGGCCTTGACGTCGGCGACGTTGGCGATCTCGGCGTGTGGTGACGACGGCGTGCAGAGCGACGCCGAGCGATTCTGCGGTGAGGCCAGCACGCGGCGCGAGATGATCGTGTCGCCGCCGATGGCGACCGAGGACGAGGTCGAGGCGACGCTCGACTTCTACCGACTGATGGGCGAGCTGGCGCCGGTGGCGATTGCCGAGCAGTGGAACCAGATCGTCAGTGCGTTGGAGACGGCGTCGACGGTGGTGCCCAACGATCCCGAGTCTGAGCAGCAGGTCGCGCTGCAGGCCTACGCCAGCGAGCGCTCGGCGTACGAGGTCGCGGTCTGGCTGCAACGCAACTGCGGTGTCGACATCCCGATCACGACGATCGCACCGCAAGCGCCGATCCCGGCGCGCACGACGACGATCGCCGGTGGCGCGGCTACCACCGCCCCGCCAGGATGAGCGCCTGAGGACGGCGGCGGCGCCGTCGTCACCGTGCTGGCGCCATTACGAGATCGACACGATCACGTGATCGCCGGTACGAGCTCGAGCTCCTCGTCGAGGTAGAGCTCGCGGCACTTGGCGCGCTGCAGCTTGCCGCTCGACGTCTTGGGCAGCGTGCTCGGCAGCACCAGCATCACGTCGCGCGGCGGGAGGCCGGAGACCTCGATCGTGCGATGGTGGATGGCGTAGCGGAGCGCATCGAGCGCGTCCGGCGCCGCCTTGGTCTCGG
>DASQTR010000317.1:0-18464 GCA_035641795.1 Ilumatobacter sp. | reverse complement strand
GAAAGCTCAGGGAAGAGGGCCGGCGTCTGCGGGAGGTAGCCGATCTTCACGCGCTGGCGGGAGCTGAGCTCGGTCGACGGTGTGCCGAAGACGGTTACGCTGCCGGCGGTCGGCTTCAGCAGTCCGGTCATGAGCCGGACGGTGGTGGTCTTGCCGCAGCCGCTGGGGCCGATCAGCCCGAGGATCGTTCCACGCTCGAGCCGAAAATCGAGTGCCTTGATCACCTCGCGGTCGTCGAAGCTCTTCGAGAGCCTTTCCGCGACGACCAGCGGGCCTGCGGCCGCGACTTCGCCCGCGCGTGGCGGTGGGAGCATCTCGCGCGGCGCCGCCGACGACCGATCGGTCTTCGCTTGTTCCTGAATCGGTGTCGACACGTCGCCTCCATTGACTGCGCCAGCAGCGCGGCGGCGCGGTACCCAGCGCCTGCGCGCCTCAAACGATGGCGGCCGACCTCACGCCGCTCGTCACGGCGGGCTCGTCCCGGTGCCGGCACCGCCGCCGCCTGCGTTGGGATTGGGAGCATCAGTGGCGCCAGGACTCGTGGATCGCGGCAAGACCGTCCCGTTTCCGTCGCCGCCCGTGATGTCGTCGACGTCGGTCCCGATGTCGACCTGTGACCCTTGGCCTGGAGTGTCGACCGCCGGCGAGTCGTCCGCGCAGTTGCTGAGGGTGGCCAGCATCGCCACTGCCGCGAGCGCGGCCAGCAGTACTCCCGACCGGCCGTGTGATCGCGATCGGTTTGCAGAGGCAGACATGCTTCGAGTACTTCCCGCGAGCGTCCTCGCTCAGACGCCAGGTCGCTCCTGTGTAGTCGGACGGGACCGCGGGTATGGGGGCCACGTGATTTGGGCCGATACCGCCGGACTCGACGTTTGCCGATGACCGCGATCGACGCGCCGTGCGTGCCGGGTCTGGTCTACGTCGACGACCGCGCGCCGGGCTACCGCCGCCGACGGCGTGGCCGCGGCTTCGCCTACTTCGATGCCGACGGCGCGCCGTTGCGCGACCGCGACACAATTGAGCGCCTGCGCGGGCTGGTGGTGCCACCGGCGTGGACGGACGTGTGGTTCTGCATCGATCCAGACGGTCATATCCAGGCCACGGGCCGCGACGCCAAGGGCCGCAAGCAGTATCGGTATCACACCGATTGGCAGCGTGCCCGAGAGGAGGCCAAGTTCGACTCGCTCGTCGACTTCGGTCACGCCTTGCCGCTTCTGCGTGAGCGGATCGACGCCGACATGCGCCGGCGTGAGCTCTCCTTCGAACGCGTCGTCGCCACCACGGTCTGGTTGCTCGACAAGACGCTGATCCGGATCGGCAATGCCGAGTACGCCAACGACTCGTACGGGCTGACGACGCTGCTCGACGAACACGTCGACGTCTCCGCAGCGACGCTCCACTTCCGGTTCGTCGGCAAGTCCGGCAAGCCGCACGACGTCGTGCTCAGCGATCGTCGGGTGGCCCGCATCGTCGCCAAGTGTCAAGACCTCCCCGGTCAACAGTTGCTCCAATACGTCGCCGACGACGGCGTACGCGGAGTCGGGTCACGGGACGTCAACGACTACATCCGCGACGTGACCCGGTCGGGCTTCACGGCCAAGACGTTCCGGACTTGGGGTGGCAGCGTCTTCGCCCTCGCTGAGCTGCGCCGGTTCGATCCTCCTCGGTCCGCGACCGAAGCGAAGATCCAGACGCGGGAGGCGATCAAGGCGACCGCCGCGGTGCTGCGCAACACTGTCACGGTGTGCCGCCAGAGTTATGTGCACCCCACGGTTGTCGCCGCGCATGCTGACGGGCGGCTCCAGAACCTCCGCGAGCCTCGCCCGCGCGCGGACGGACGACTGAGCCAGGACGAGTTGCGCCTGATGGCGCTGCTCGAACCGGGCGGATGACGTGACGTCGGCGGAGCAGGAGCGGCTGCGCATCGGCATGCTGGGACCGATCGCCTGGCGCACGCCGCCCCGGCACTACGGTCCCTGGGAGCAGGTCGTGAGCACGCTCACCGAAGGACTCGTCGCGGCCGGTCACGACGTCACGCTGTACGCGACCGGCGACTCGTCCACCACCGCCCGGCTGCGCTCGGTCGTAGCCCACGGCTATGAGGACAACGACGGCTATGACGACAGCTATGACGTGGCGGTGTTCAAGGCGCTGCACATCGCGGCCTGCTTCGAGGACGCCGCCGCAGGCGAATTCGATGTCGTGCACAGCCACCTCGACTTCATGCCGCTGACCTGGAGCCGGCTCGTCGACGTGCCCGTGGTGACGACGATCCACGGTTTCTCGAGCGAGGCGATCGTGCCTGCCTACCGTCGCTACGACGGACATGTCCACTACGTGGCGATCAGCGACGCCGATCGGCATCCTGACCTGACGTATGCCGCCACCATCCACCATGGCGTCGAGCCGTCGAGATTCCCGTTCCGGCGCGACCCCGATCCCGACGGGCACGTGGTCTTCTTCGGACGAATCCACCCCGACAAGGGCACGCATCTCGCGATCGACATCGCCCGCGCCGCGCGTCGATCGATCATGGTCGCCGGCATCGTCCACGACGACGTCTACTTCAGGCGTGAGGTCGAACCCCGAATCGGAGAAGGCGTGGAGTACCTCGGGCCTGTCGGCGGCGAGCGGCGGGCAGCGGTGCTGGGCGCAGCGACGGCCTTGCTGCATCCGATCGCGTTCGAGGAGCCGTTCGGGCTCAGCGTCGCCGAGTCGATGCTCTGCGGAACACCGGTGATCGCCTTCTCGCGGGGGTCGATGCCGGAGATCGTCGACGACGGCGTGTCCGGCTTCCTGGTTGACGACGTCGGCGGGGCAGTCGCGGCACTTGGCCGCATCGGCCAGATCAACCGCAGCCGGTGCCATGCAGAGGCGGTTCGCCGGTTCGGAGTCGAGCGCATGGTGGCCGAATACGTCGACGTCTACCGGGCCGTGCTGCGCGCAGTGAACTGATTTTATGGCGAGGTCGAGGGCGGTTCGACTTGATCGCCGCTGGCAGCGGTGATAAAGCGGTCGGACTGCCTGTCGCAGATGTGCCGGCGTTCAACTTCGAGCGTGTCGGGCACCGGAGAGCTGGGCGCAGGAGCGTTACCGATGTCGATGATGCGCCGCCGTCAGCGGTGGGCTGCCGCGATCCGTGATCCCGCCGAGCGTGTTCGCACGCGCGCGTGGCACTCGAACTCCAGGCCGGTGGGCGCAACGCTGGGTGGACCGCGGACGAGCGTCGACGTGCCGGACGGCTTCGCGGCGACCGAGGCGCTCGCCGACCTCCTCGAGCACGCGCCGTTCGGTTTCGCGCTGCTCGACGCCAAGGGCCGCTACGTCGTCGTCAACCGTCAGCTAGCAGCGTTCGACGGCATCGCCGCGTCGGACCATGTCGACCACAGGCCGTCCGAACTCCACCATGGGGGCACCGTCGACGAGGCGTGTGTCGAGCGCGTGCTGCGGACGGGCACCGCGATGACCACTCGCGCGATGGTGCCCGACGCCACAACGGGAGGCGAGCGCTATCTCATGACGGGCTGCTATCCCGTCTGGTCTGCGTCTGGACGGGTCGCTGCGGTCGGAGCGATGGCACTCGACATCACCGACCAGGAGATCACTCGACGACGGGCCGAGCAGTTGCTGCAGTTCTCGGGACTCGTCGGGGTCGTGACGTCCGTCGACACGCTGGCGCACACGATCGTCCGGTTCGTCTCGTCCACGCTTCGCACGCGCTGCGCGGTCGGCTTGGTCGACGGAGAGCGCCTGCGGATCGCCGCCGTGCAGGGGTACACGCCTGAGGTCTGCGAACGGTGGATGCGGGAGGGGTTTGCGTTGAGCGATCCACGGCCGATGACGGCGGCGGTGCGTGGATGCGCGACGGTCGAGATCCCGTCGCTTTCGAACCTTCCACCTGAGTATTCGGCGCTCGCACCCGAGCGCGCCGAAACGGGCGACGCGACCGTCATCGCGATTCCGATTCGGGACGGAACCGAGGAATTCGTGGCATCCGCTGTGCTGCGTGTCAGCTGGCCGTATCAGCTCAAGCTCGACCAAGACGGCTGGACGACGCTGCAGACGCTCGTGTCGATGTCGGAGTTAGCGCTCAGCCGCATCTCCGACAACGCGCGCCATCAAGCCGCGCTGATCAGCGCTCGCGTCGCCGAGGAGACCGACGTCTTGATGGAGCGTCGGCGAATCGCCGTCGAAGTACTGCAACGCGCCGCCCTGCCCGCGCAGCTTCCCGACGTCGAGGGGATCGTGCTCCACGCCGTCTACCGGCCCGCTACCACTGCGATCGGCGTCGGAGGCGATTGGTACGACGCCTTGGCGCTACGCGACAACCGCGTCGGGCTCGTCATTGCCGACGTCGCCGGCCACGGTGAGGAGGCGGCCTCGTTCATGGTCCAGGTGCGCAACGCTTTGCGGGCGATGGCCATCGAGCACGAGCAACCGCACATGGTGCTGGAGCGGATCAACGCCGTCGCGCTCGAGCTGCGCGACCTCGATGCCCCGTTCATCACGTGCTGCTACGCCGTACTCGATCCAGTGGCACGCACGCTGAGTTGGTCGAGCGCGGGCCACTTCGACCCCCTGATCGTCGGTGCCGAGGGCGCGACGTACTTCGCGTCCGCGCCCCACGGACCGCCCCTCGCCGTGACCAGTGCGCCGCAGTACACGACCACCGTCATCGACGTCGCTGTCGGTGATCGTGTGGTGCTGTTCACCGATGGCTTGGTCGAGCGCCACGGGGAGTCGATCGACGAGGGTCTGCAACGCCTAGCACGACGGGCCGCTGACGCTCGCGGCGCCAAGCCGGACCAGTGCCTCGATTCGCTGCTCGAGATCGTCGAGGAGCAGTTCGACGACCTCGCGGTCATCTGCGCCGATCTGGTGAGCGTCCGCGGGGGCGCAGCAGGCTGACCGGTTATTGGCCGCCCCGCCCGGCGTCTCCGTACCACACATCTGGCGAGTGCACCCCACCACGCGCCTGCGCCCGGCCGGCCTCCAGATAGATCGCCGCCAGCAAGGCCAACTGATCCTCGACGACCTGGCCCGGGTCGTTCGGCGCCACAGACTTCCATGCGACGTGGGCATGCGTGAGCACGGTAGGCCCGTCACTCGGACTCAGCGCCTTGCGTCCACGAGGCGGCACGAAGCCGACATCTGGCCACTCGCCGCCCACGGTGTGCGCCAGCGTGGCGCGCGTCGCGCCACACAGGGCCGACAACGACGAAAGGTCCTGGAGATACAGGAACGAGCCTTCGCCGGCGATGCTCGCGTGGAGTTGGCCGGCGCGGTGGTCGTCGTCGACGGAATGCACCACGCCGTCCACCTGCGGCCCGGGCGTCAACGGCACGATGTCGCGCGACCAGGCTTCGAAGGTCAGATACGACCGGGGAAACACCAGCGTTCGGAATGTGAACACGGCGTCGGCGGCGCTGACGCCGATCTCACAGATCTGCCTACCGATCCGCGTGTCGGCGTCGATCAGCAACGACTCGCCGTCGACGCTGCACTTCTTCACGGTCAACGCGCCGGGCGAGAACGCGGTACGGAAGGCCGCGGACGTTCCGCCCCAATCGAGCACGATCCAGAGGCCGCTCCGCGTGAACACGACGTCGATGCTGGTGTCGTCGAACCGTCGCGACCACAACCGGCGCCGATCCGAGAGCAGCTCCTCGATCTGGACGATTCTCCAGAACGCCGACGCCAGCTCGTCCTTGCGCATGCGCTCCATTACCCGGTCGAGGGGTCGGCTAACACGCCTGAACGAGCGAGATCGCCAAAGCAAATGCGTTGGCTCGCGTAGCCCGGCCGAAAGTGTCATCGGGTCACACGCGGGGTATCGCGTGCTGCACCATGAGCACGCGATCGAGCAATGACGACCGAGATGGCAAGCAGCGAGGTGGTAGCGATCAGCGCGGCGACGACCGCCCGGACCCGCGCGTCAGCACCGTGCCGCTGACGACCGAGGACGGGGAAGAGGTTGTGATCGAGCAGCAGAACGTGGGTCCAGGCAATCAGGTCGGTGCGGGCGAGTTCAAGCAGTCCGACGAGACTGCCCTCCATCGCGATCCGGAGGATGCTGCCGACGAGCAGCAGCGACTCGAGTCACGGGCGCCGGTCGACGACCAACCAGGCTGATCATCCGAACGTGCACGCGGTTGGGGCGATCACCCATAGGGGTAGTCCCCGAGCATGAGATGGGGATACACATGTTCCAGCGAAGAGTTCGAGGCCAGCGAGCTGGTCGAGCACGCCGTCGATGCGGAACGGGCGGGGTTCGAGTTCGTCACGGTCAGCGACCACTTTCATCCGTGGACGAGCTCCCAGGGACACAGTCCGTTCGCTTGGACCACCGTTGGGGCGATCAGCGCACGCACCGAGCGGGTCGAGATCGGGACGGGCGTCACATGTCCGCTGATCCGCTACCACCCGGCGGTGATCGCCCAGGCCGCAGCGACGTCGGCTGAGTTGAGCGGCGGCCGCTTCTTCCTGGGCCTCGGAACCGGTGAGGCGTTGAACGAGCACATCACCGCAGACCGCTGGCCGCCCGCCAACGTGCGATTGGAGATGCTGGCCGAGGCGCTCGAGCTCATGCGCTCGCTCTGGACCGGAGAGACGGTCGATCACGAAGGTGACTTCTACGTCGTCGAGAACGCGCGACTCTTCTCGAAGCCTCCCGAACCGCTCCGCGTGGTCTGGGCCGCGTCGGGTCAACGATCGGCTGAGCTCGCCGGCGCGCTCGCTGACGGGCTCTGGGCCACCTCGCCCTCACGCGAGACGGTCGACTCGTACCGCAATGCCGGCGGCGCAGGCGATGTGATCGGACAACTCACCGTGTGTTTCGGTCGCGACCGGGAGAAGGCGATCGACACGGCGCTGGAGATCTGGCCCAACGCCGGCGTCCCTGGCCAGCTGTCACAGGACCTGCCGACGTTCACGCACTTCGAGCAGGCCGCGCAGCTCGTGACCCGGGACAAGATCGCGGAAGAGATCCCCTGCGGTGACGACGTCGATGCGGTCGTCCAAGCGGCCGCCGCGTACGCAGACGCCGGCTTCACGATGCTGCACATCCATCAGGTCGGTCCCGACCAGCAGGGCTTCCTCGAATGGTGGCGGGAAGAGCTCTCCGGTGCGCTCAGCGGACTCAGTGATCAGAACTGAACACACTCGGCACATGCTGCCGGCGCCGAGCCCGGGTGGGCGGTGCAGTTTGAGAATCGGGCCCGGTGGGAAGACGTGACCCGCAACAACGGCGGACGGTGATCCGCTGGCGAGTACCTCGCCCTGAAGCCCCCAACAGGAGGCACCGTGAACCTCAGAGCCCCCCTCGTCCTGCTGGCGGCCGCCGCGACCGCCTTCACGATCTCGGCATGTGACGACGATGACGACGACGGCGACCTGGACGTCGACGTCAACACCACAGGCGTCACCGTCGACACCACAGAAGACGACACTGTCACCACCACTGCGGCACCGTAGACCGCGGTCCGACGGATCTCCGTCTGGACTCCACGGACCATTCAGCTGCGAGGTGTCTCGCTCGGCGGCGCGTCGCCGGGGAGATCACCGTCCTGGCGGCGATCCTGTAACGCCCGCAGCACGTCGCTGTCCGCATCGGACGCGGTCGGCCCGTAGCCCAACACCATCGTGCCCGAAGCGCCGCACACGCTGCACTCCATCGCCACGACCGCCATCATGTCGTCCGGATCTGACGCGCCTTCGAGGCGCCGCAGGCTGCGCATGTGGATCCTGCTGGGGTCGAGTTCGGATCCGCACGTGTCGCACCGCACGACCGAGCCGTCCTGAGCGGCGAAGGTCGACGTGAAACCGGCGTCCGCGTAACCGGTCAACACGTCGCTCAACGTCGTGTTGTCCGATGGGGCGCCGTGCTCGGGCTCAGCCATGGGCGACCGGTACCCGAGCCCTATCCGCAGCAAACGCCGGCGCCGCCCACCTCCTCTCACGCCCGATCGCGCGACTCCAACCCGCGCGGGACTGCTACAGCGATTGCTACGGACCGCTCGGGTCGTGATGGCTCCACGCTGGGCCGGACGGGTGCACCATCCGTTCGGGGGCGACATGCTCAGCCAGCTCGATCCACGCTTCGTCGCCGAGCTCGCGACGGGCCGCTTCCTCGATCGTCGCACCGGTGGCCACCATCGACTTGGCGATCACTGCCGCCCGGTCGTAGCCGATGAACGGCGCCAGAGCGGTGACCAGAGAAGGCGATCGCAACGCGTGCTCCCGCATGCGCGCCGAGTTGGCTTCGAGCAAGGCGATCCCCTTGTCCGCGAGCAGCGTTGCCGCGCGTGCGCACAGTTCGACGCTTCCGAGCAGGTTCTGCGCCATGACCGGCATCGCGGTCGTCAGCTGCAGGCTGGCGTTCGACGATGCGAATGTGATGGCCGCATCGTTGCCCACGACCTGGGCGGCGATCTGCTGTACAACCTCCATGATCACCGGATTCACCTTGCCGGGCATGATCGAGCTCCCCGCCTGCAAGTCGGGGACGATCACCTCCCCGAGTCCGCCGGCGGGGCCGGAACCGAGCAGCCGTAGGTCGCCGGCGATCTTGTTCAGCGTCAACGCGACCGTACGGCAGGCGCCGCTGAGTGCCCCGAACGCCTCCTGTCCGCCCTGTGACTCGAAGTGGTCGACGGCCTCGTGGAAGGGGGCGCCGAAGCGGTCGCCGAGCGCCGCTGCCACCTCAGCGCCGAACCCGGGTGGCGCGTTGAGACCCGTGCCAACTGCGGTGCCGCCCAACGCCAGTTCGTGCAGCCGCTCGGAGGCAGTAGCGATCAGCGGCTGCGTCAGCTCGACCGCTCGTGCCCATCCACCGACCTCCTGGCCGAATGTCATCGGCACTGCGTCCATGAGATGGGTGCGGCCCAGCTTGACGGTGTCGGCGTGGGCAGCCGAGAGGTCGAGCAGTCGGGTGCACAATTGATCGAGCGCCGGTATCAGCGTCCGACGTACCCGCAGCACGGCGGCGATGCGGATCGCGGAGGGGAACACGTCGTTCGACGACTGGGAGGCGTTCACATGGTCATTCGGGTGCACCGGCGTACCGGAATCGTCCGTCGCCAATCGCGAGAGCACTTCGTTGACGTTCATGTTGGAGCTCGTGCCCGAGCCCGTCTGGAACACGTCGACGGGAAATTGGTCGGTCAGGTCGCCCGTCAGCAGGTGATCGCCGGCGCTCCGGATGGCGTTCCCGATCTCTGGTGGGATCACGCCGTGACGGGTGTTGAAGCTCGCCGCCTCGATCTTGATGGCGACGATGGCAGCGATCAGGTCTGCCGGCAACGGCCCTGCTATGCGACCGACGTTGGCGACCGCACGTTCCGTCTGCGGCCCCCACAGCTGTTCGGTCACTGCTCACGCTCCTCGACCCATTCCCGCAGGGACGACAGGCTGGCCGCGATCAGGCGTCCGACGTGAACCTGGCTGGTGCCGACCCGCTCGGCGATCTGCGCCTGGCTCAGCTCGTGAAAGTAGCGCAGGTACAAGATCTGCCGCTCCCGACTTGGGAGCCGCTCGAGGAGCCCAGCCAGCACCTGCCGGTCGAGCACGTCGTTCGTTCGCGACTCGTTCTCGTCGGCGGGCTCGACACCTTGCAGCCCGTCAAGGCTTACAGCCGAGTACACCGAGCTTGCTTCGAGGCCCTCCAGGATCTGCTCCCGACGAAGGTCGAGCCGACTCGCCAGCTCGTCGACGGTCGGCGAGCGCCCGAGATAGCCGGTCATCTCGTCGACCGCGGCGTTGATCTGGATGCGGAGCTCCTTGGCCCCGCGCGGGACGTGCACCGCCCAGGTGTGGTCGCGGAAGTGGCGCCGCAACTCGCCGAGGATGGTCGGCGTGGCGAAGGTGCCGAAGCGCACGCCGAACTCGGGGTCGTAGCGGTCGACGGCCTTGAGAAGACCGATCATGGCGACCTGGCAGAGGTCGTCGAACGGTTCGCTCGTCTCCGAGAAGCGGCGGGCGACTCGGCGTGCCAGCCATGCGCCGCGCTCGACGATCGTCGCCCGCAGCGCCGGATCACGGGTCCGCGCGAACTCGGCGACGGCTACGTCGAGCCACTCCGACGCATGTTCGTTCCTGGTGTCAATGGTCATCGTTTCGATTCAGGTGGATTGAGGGATACGTCGGCGTCGATGCGTAGCTCCGAGCCGGCGATCTCGATGGAATGGTCGGAGCACACCGCGGCGAGGACCGTCTCGCAGAGCGCGAGGTCTGGGTGGCTCCGGTCGAATGTCATGGTTTCCGTGGACGCCGAAATGGTGAACCTGGAGTCGGCGAGCTCCATCGAGATCGACAGCTGTGCGCCTGACCCGTGCTCGATCAGCGCCAGCAAGGCCTCGCTGATGGCGAGCTTGACGTCGTCGATCTCGGCGACTGTGCACTTCCCCGTTGCCGCCATCGCGCTTGCCGCCAGTCTGATGGCCGATACGAGCTCGGGATCTGCCGGCAGGCGCATCTCGATCGGTCCACGCCGTCTGGCGGCGGGCTCCCAAAGGAGCTCGGGGGAATCTTCCATGTGTCATTCCTCGATCTCGAATCGGTCCGCAGTGCCGGTGATCTCCAGCATGCGGCGAACGGTCGTTCCGACGTTACGCAGTCGCACCTTGGTGCCACGCGCGTCGGCGCGCCGGGTCGCCGCGAGCAACGTGCGTAGCCCGGACGAGTCGATGAAGCCGACGTCATCGAGATCGAGCACGATCGGCATGCCGTTCTCCGATCGCATCACATAGGTATCGAGGGTGGGCCCGCCGGCGATGTCGATGTCCCCGTGCACCACGAGTGCACCGGAGCTGTCGACATCGACCGAGAGCGGGCCACCACGCTGGTCGTTCATGAAGCCTCCCGCGGGGCTGCCGTGGTCATGAGTGGTTTCCCCACGCCAACGCGCCTCTGCGCTCGTACCACTGCCCCTTGACGGTCAAACGTCGTGCGCTGCACTGGACTGGGAATCACTCGGTTGGGTGTCATCTGATCGGAACGCCAGGTGCCCGCCCATTGCAGCCGCCGCAGTAGCCAGCGCCGCCCCAGCGTGCGCGACCACGCGGGCGGTGCCTGTCGTCTCGCGCCTCCTCATCCACCAAGACAGCGCGAACGCGAGGGTGGCGCCGGTATTGAGTGAGGCGTGCGCCGCCGATAAGCGACGTTCTCGATGTGACAGGGACGACGCGTCGCCGAGCCCCGAGACCACTGCCGGCACGGTGCTCAGCAGGCCGAGCCCGATCAGTCGGCGCGCCGCGACCGCGGTCGCGGCGCGACCAGGAAGCAGGTCGAGGAGCCAGGCGCTCGTCCAGAATCCGATCGGCAGGTCGGTGAGCGGCGGGTGGGCGGGGTGCCCCAGCAGCGACTGCGCCCGCTGCGCCAACCGTCGGGGCGCTCCCCCGCCGACCGTCGCCACCAACTCGGCGGGTCGGTCGAGGCCATCGCTGCCGGCGATCGCCTCCATGAACGGGTCGAGTTTGGCGGTCATCCGCGCAGCGGTACCCAGACTCACGCGCGGGCACACATCCGGGAGTTGCGTACGCCAGAGCGCCGTGCGAGACGTGAGAACTCAGACCCCACAGCAAATTCGATTTCGATGTTTGGGCCGCTGGGGCGTGGGGTAGCAGCCGATTGCGCCGGCGCCCCCCAACGACCCGGCGTTACTCGTTGAGCGCCGGGAGCGGATCCGCCCACTGCTCCCGGCGCTCCGAAGTACGCGGAGGTCTGCGATGCCACAGAACCGCTGGAGTCAGAAGCGGGAGCGCCAGTACGAGCACATCAAGGAAGGGTTGCTCGATCGTGGCACCACCGAGGGCAAGGCGGAGGAGATCGCTGCTCGCACTGTGAACAAGGAGCGCGCTCGGGCGGGCGAGGCAAGAACGGCCAGTAGGACGTCGACCGACGACATCTCATCAGGTCGGCGCGGTGGCCTTCGATCGCACTCAGGCGGGAAGGGCCGCACGTACCGGCAACTCTACGCGGAGGCCCAGGACAAGGGCATCGAGGGGCGTTCGAAGATGTCCAAGGCGCAGTTGCAGCGCGCCGTCGACCGGCCCTGACCTGACGGAACTCGGGGTCGACTCGGCTGTCAGCGAACATCCGGGCGCTGCGGCCACGGATCGGGTGTGAGGGGGTCGGGGTTCACCGGCGGCACAGGTGGCACGATTGGCGCCGGGTCGGGCGGTGCCGGCTCGGGCACGAACGGCTCAGGCGGTTCGGGTATCGGTGGCGGAACGATCGGAGTCGGCGGTTCACCCGGGTTCGGCGGCCGGTGCGGCGGCGGCACTTCTGGCTCGGTGGGCGATTCGGTGCTCATGTGCGGCTCCTGGGCGCCGCCGTGCTCAGGTACGGCTCCGGAAGAGGCTGTAGCCGCCAGGGCCGACGAGGCAGCCAGCGATGATCAGCACGATGCCGAGGATGATCTGGCCTTGGATGAGTTGGACGATGCCGACAACCACGAGGATGGCGGCGATGATCCAGAGCAGCGTGGCGCTCATGTGCGGGTCTCCAATCGTTGGGGGTTCAGCTGGCGAGGATCGACGACTGAGTGGTCCGGCCCGTGGGATCGGCGAGCGGATCGTCGGCCGGGATCTTCGTCAGGTTGAGCTGGCTGTCGAGCAGGTACCGGCCGTGCCACGTCTCGCTCGCATCGAGGGTGACCGTGTCACCGTCGAGGGCGATGCGGCGCAACTCGGGCGTGTTGGCAAGGCGGGGATCGGACGAGATTCGCCACAGCGCAGACACCATGCGCTTCCATCGCCTCGTGTCGGCCCGGCGGCGGGACAGCTGATGCATGAACTCGTCGCGAACAGATCGGAACCAAAGGGCGAGTGTGTACCGCTGGCTCCACATCAATAGCACGACGGCCGATCGGCTGATCGGCCGTAGCACCGGGCGGGTGGTGCGTCGCAGAAGTCGGATCATGGCGGCGAGTTACCGCGATCGGCGTGAGACCAAACGTCACCGATACTCGAGGTGCGTTTACCGTCGTGCGCGTCACGGGTACCGACCACCGTTCAGCAACCCCCGAAAGGAGCACTCGTGAGCGGTGAAGCCGATCAAGTGAAGGGCCGTCTCAAGCAAGCGGCAGGCGACCTTGCCGACGATGATGATATGAAGCGTGAGGGCCAGCGTGACGAGACCGCCGGCAAGGTGAAAGAGAAGGTCGGAGACGTCAAGGACGAGGTCGACGACGCAATCGACGCCGTCAAGAACAAGGCCAACGACTAGTAGTCAACGAAATAGGAGTTAACGACCAGTAATTGCAGACACCCCCGCCAAAGAGTCGGGGCGGAAAGTTGGGGCAGCGGTGCACAGGCCGCCGGCGACCTGCCGGCGGCCTGTTCGCGCCAGCCCTGCCGCTACTCGCTGACGTTCAGGTAATCGCCGACGCCGCTGATGTCGAACAAGCGCGCGACCACCGCCGATGGTCGCACGAGCGTGAGTGACCCGCCGTCAGCCTCGAATCGCTGGTGTGCTTCGATCAGCGCCCGCAAACCACTCGAGTCGACGAAATCCACCCCGCTGAGATCGATCTCGAGCGTAGCGGTCGTTACCCGGGCGACCGCCTCGGTGATCTCGGGCGCCGTGTGGGCGTCGATCTCGCCAACGACGGCAAAGCCGTTGTCCGTCGGCGAGATGGCGAGCGGGGTGTCCGGCGCGGTCATGAGCTCACTGTATCCATTGCGCTCGCGTCGAGACCGCTCACGGTCCCGTCGGAGCGGTGGAGGGCGACGAGCGTGATGTCGTCCGTCCGCGTACCGACCTGGAACGCGTCGACGCGTGCGAGCACCTGGCCGACGAGCCCCTTGGGGTCGCTGACGTCGGCGTGCCTCAATACATCCACGAACCGACGGTCGCCGAATCGTTGGCGCTCGTCGCCGAGCGCCTCTGTGACGCCGTCGGTATGGAGCAGCAACGTCCAACCTGGCCCGATCGTCACGGTCTCGGTCCGCCAGCTGGCGTCGAAGGCGCCGAGCAGCGGCCCGGTCTGGCGCAACGCGATCGTTTCCACACCGTCGGTGAGATAAGGCGCGGGATGACCGGCATTGGCGTACTGACAGAGCCCTGTATCGACATCCACCACGGCGACGACGGCGGTCAGCAGATCGGCGCGGGCGTCCTTGCGGATCTCGCGCGACAGCCAGTCGAGTGCTCCGCCGGGGCTCACCCGGCTGCGTAACGCGGCGCGTAGCTGACTCTTGGACTTGAGCGCGTCGAGCGCGGCACCGGGTCCGTGACCCGTTACGTCGACCATGACGACGTACAGATGATGCTGATCGAGCAGTCCCATGTCGAAGCAGTCACCCGCCACCACGCCGTCGGCCGGGACCAACGCACTGCCAACCGCCCAACCCGGCGGGGGATCCCCGATCTCGTCCGCGAGCTCGGAGCGCACATGCACCGCGAGCACGGCGCTCTGTTCGAGGGCACGATATGCAGTGACAGCGCGGTCGCGCTCGCGCGCAAGCGAATCCTGCAGGGTGCGGATGGCGTCGACGACCTCCTGCAGCTCGGCGCTCTCGAAGTCGGGCAGCTTCTGCGTCTCGTCGGACGACAGTGCTCTCGCGGATTCACCGATCTCCGCGAGCGGTTGCGTGATCCAGCGCCGGAAGAGGACGGTTATCAACGCGATCGCGGCGAATGCTGCGACCGCCGAGGCGATGAGCACCGCGAAGGTGTTGCGTTTGACGTCGTCAGTGCGCTCCATCACCCGGTCGAGCTCGCGGGCGACCATCGAGTCGAGCTCGACGAGTTCGGCGCGCAAGGCCTCGAATCGTGTTCGCGCCACGTCCTCGTCAGTCGCTCGAGAAGGGTCGCCGATCACCGGCTGGGCGACGCCGTCGGTCCATCGTTCCGCGGCACGGTCGACGCGGTCGAGCTGCGAACCGATATCGATCTCTTGGGTGGCCGCATGCGCGCGCAGCCGTCGGTCCATCGTCTCCGCCAGCTCGACACCGCTGTAGTACGGCTGCAGAAACGAGGGATCGCCGCCCAGCAGGTAGCCGCGAACGCCGGTCTCCTGGTCGCTGTAGGCGAGCCTGAGATCGGCCACCTCGGCGGCTGCGACCCGCAGTTCCCCGCGGCGGTCGACGGCCCGATCCCACGCTCGCACCATCAACGCCGCGAGGCCGACCGCGAAGACGACGAGCGCCACGAACACGCAGCCCAATAGGCCTACACGCCAGCGAAGTGTCGTGCGTTCACGCGATGGCCTGGCCATGATGGCGGCATCGTATTGCGGGGTCGTTCAGGTGCGCCGCGGGCGGCGCCGCAGCATCACGCAACTTCACCCGTCCGGGTGACGAAGCCTTCAAGCAAGGCCTTGGAAGTGCCGCCCTATCGACGAGAGTCAAGCAGCCGCAACGCGCGGTTTGCGTTCGCTGTCGGTGTGCTGCACGGGCGTCGCGCGCCGGCGGCGTTGCAGCCATAGCGCTACCAGCAGCAGCACCGCGATGACACCGGCACCGATCGCCACCTTCGGACGGCGGCGAGCCGATTTCACGACGACCGTCGCCGCGTCACCGGCGGTATCGATCGCCGTGGTGAGCACATCGCTCACCGCGTCGGTCACGTCGGAGACGCTCGGTAATGGAAGCGAAGACGCGTCCGGGAGTGTGAGGGACGAGAGATGGAGCGACACATCTACCTCCTAAACCCGTGAGGTTCCAATGGTCATATGGCGCCTGGTCATACGGCGCGTCGGCCGAGAATGAACAGAACCAGTGCGATGATCGCGAGGATGATCAAGATTGTCCAAAGCATGCGTCGCTCGTACCCCTTGGTCTCTGCGACCAAACAAGTGCGCCGAGCCGATCGTCGGTCGCGGCTCCCTGTAAGGTCGTTCCCCGCATGACCGCCAACTTCGAAACGGGCGAGAACGAGGGCCCGCATGATCGCCCGCCCGAGGTCGTCGAGCTCGACCTGCCGCTGGCCCATCGCCACGCCTCGACGGTTCGGGTAGTCGCCGCGTCGCTCGGCGCCGATGCCGGCCTCACGATCGACGAGATCGAAGATCTCCGGCTCGGTGTGAACGAGGCGGTGTCGGTGCTGGCCGACGTGGACTCGACCGACGGGGCACGCCTGAGCGTGCGGTTCGAGATCGAGGGTCACGGCATGACCGTGACCGCGAGGCGGAGCGGTGTCGCGCAGGTCCTGTCGATCGACGACATCGACGCGCTCGCGGTGCGCATCCTCCGCGCAGTCGTTGACGAATTCCGGGTCGACGACGGCGCGTTCGTCGTGGTCAAGAACGCCCTTGCGCGCGATGGCGACTGACTCCACCGAGCTGTTCGAGGAGTATCGCCGGACCGGCCGCCGCAGCATCCGCAACCGAATCGTCGAGGAGCACATGGGGCTTGCCATCCACATCGCTCGCGGCTTCGAGAATCGATCGCGACGCGACCGTGATATCGAGCAGGTCGCGATGCTCGCGCTCGTCAAGGCAGTCGACCGGTTCGACGTCACCGTCGGCGTGCCCTTCACGGCGTTCGCAGGGCGCACGATCGAAGGCGAGATCAAGCGCTATTTCCGCGACTCGACGTGGGCAGTCAAGGTGCCGAGAGGCGCGAAAGAGTTGAACGTGGCCGTGCGGCGGGCGATCGACGAGCTGTCCGTAGAGTCCGGGCGCTCGCCAACCGTCGACGAAGTGGCCGCCCACCTCGGCATCGACCGTGACGACGTCGTGACCGGGCTGGCTGCCGACACCGCCCGTAGCGTCGGGACGATCGAGCCGTCGTCTGACGAAGACGCCGGTGGCGACCGGCTGGGTGCGACGGCGGCCTTCGAGCGGGGGTTCGGCGACGTCGACGACCAGGAGGCGGTGGGTGCGTTGCTCGCTACGTTGCCCGAGCGCGAACGTCGCATCATCGAGTTGCGCTACTTCCACGACCTGTCCCAGTCGGAGATCGCCCACGAGGTGGGGCTGTCTCAGATGCACGTGTCGCGCTTGCTGCGGGCGGCCCTCGAGCGACTCCGCGGGCAGGCGGACGGCTAGCGCCGACCCGCAGAATGGGCCGCGGGGGCGCCACGCGACGCTTGCCGGATCGCCATGCCCGAGCGGGTGCTCATGTTTGCGGTCCAGGTACGACGGGTACCCGAGCACGAGAACCCGCACGCTCAGACTTGCTCAGACTCGAAAGGACCCCCGCCATGCTCGCAGCGCTCGGGATCGTGCTTCTAGTCGCCGGTGCGATCGTATTGTTCGCGATCGATTGGTCAGCGGACGGGGTCGACCTGGTCGCGATCGGTTGGATCCTCATGGGCGGCGGAGGGCTGTCGCTGCTCGTCGCCATGATCCAAGGTGCTGGCTCGGTTTCCGAGCAGCGCACGGTCGTGGGAAAGCATGTCGTGGGCGAGCATGTCGTGGATAGTGACGCGTCCGGAGACGGCCGCCACGTCGACGAACTCGTCGGGGCTGACGGTTTCCGACCGCGGAGGTCATCGTGAACACCTACTCGAGCACGCTCATGCAAGAACGGTCGAGCGCGTCGACCAACGGGGAGAATCCGGCGAGCGGCCGGGTACGCCCGATCAGGGTCGCACTCGTCAACGACTACGAACTCATCCTGCGCGGCCTGCACTCGATGCTGTCCCCGTTCGCAGATCGAATCGAGGTCGTGGAACACGACACCTCCGGGACGCCGGACCGAGAAGCCGACGTCGCGCTCTTCGACACCTTTGCCAGCCGGCGTGACGCGCTCGAGCGGGCGCGCCAGATGATCGCCGAGGGCAAGGTCAAGCATGTCGTGCTGTACACGTTCGACGCCGCCGACGAGTTCCTCGCGATCGCCCGCGACATCGGTGTCTCCGGCGTCGTCCTGAAGTCGGCGACGGGGGAGGTGCTGGCGACCGCGATCGAGCGGGTGGTGGCCGGCGAGCGGGTCGGTCTCGACGACGTCGTGAGGGCGACTCGTAGTCGCACGTCGAAGGATCTGTCGCCACGTGAGCAAGAGGTGTTGGCACTCCTCGCGCTCGGCCGGACGAACGCAGAGATCGGGGAGCAACTGTTCCTGTCGGTCGACACGGTGAAGACGTACGTGCGGCGTGTCTTCGCGAAGCTCGGCGTCAACAATCGGACACAGGCGGCGATGCACGCTGCCGAGCGATCGCTGACGCCTCGAAACGGAGCCTGGCTGTCCCGGGACGCGCACGGCCGACGCCCGTCGGGTGTGAGCGAGCGGCCAAACGTCCCGGGATAGGTTTGGTCCGTGAGTTCGGGTGGGGGGTCGACGGTGGAATTGCAACCTCAGATGGCGAATGTGAGTGCGGCTCGGCGATTCGTGCGCACCGAGCTCCAGGGGCGGGCCCCGGAAGAAGCTGTCACCGATCTCATGCTGGCAACCAGCGAACTTGTGACCAACGCGTTCGAGCACGGATCGCAATGGCCGGTTCGCCTCACCGTGCGCAGCAACCACAACGAGGCATCGATCACCGTGATGAGCACTGGCGACGGCGGGCGGCTTCCCGAC
>DASQTR010000316.1:0-4739 GCA_035641795.1 Ilumatobacter sp. | reverse complement strand
CATCACGGTGGGCGTGTTCGTCGCCGCGCTCGCCGTCGGCGGCAACCTGCTCGTGTACTCGTCGCTCGATCACAAGACCGAAGTGCTGCAGGTTGTGCGCGACATCCCCGCAGGCGACATCGTTTCCGCCAACGACCTACGCGTCGTGGCGGTCGATGTCGATCGCACAGTGCCCACGGTTGCACCGGATGACATCGGCGCCGTCGTGAACCAGTACGCCCGGGTGCACATCGCGGCCGGAACCTTGATGGTCGACGTGTTCGTGCAACCGGCGCCGCTCGTTGCCCTGGGCCAAGGCGTCGTAGCGGTCGAAATCCGTCCGACTCACCTGCCTGCCGGTCTGCGCGAGCGCTCGAGAGTCATGCTCGTCGTGGTGGACGCGGACGGCTTGCCGGGTCTGGTCACGGAAGGCCGGGTCGTGTCTCGCGGCGAGGCCTCCGAGTCGAGCGACAACGTGCTCGCGCTTTCGGTCGAGGTGCGCCACGAAGATGCCCCCGCAATCGCCGCCGCCGACGACGTGCGAGTGGCATTGCTCGATCCGGGCGACGACCCTGCGCTCGAGAGCGGTGCGTGATGGCGATCGTGGCGGTGGTGGGCGACGCGTGTACGACGACGACCGTCGCGCTGGCGTCGGCATGGCCGGCGTCGAGTGCGACCCTGGTCGTCGAGGCCGATCCGACGGGCGGCGACCTCGCGGCATGGTTCGACATGCCGGTCGTACCCTCGCTGTCGACGGTTGTCACCAGCGCCATCGACACGAGTTCGTCGGAAATCGACCGTCACACGCGTCTCGCCGCGTCCGGGCTGCGGCTCATCCCCGCTCCGCCGAGCGCCACTGAAGCACAGCAGGCGGTCGCCGAATCGGCACGGTCATTGGCGCCGGCGTTGGCCGCGTTGCGTTCGCCGATCACGATCGTCGACGCCGGCGACGTGCCGTTGACGTCAGCGGTGCATCCGCTCGTCGCTTCAGCAGCAGTCACGGTGGTCGTTCACCGCCAGCGTTCCCAGTCGCCCGGGGCGGCCGCGGTTCGACTGCAGCGGCTAGCCGACCAGCTCGCTGCGATGTCGGCCGGTTCCGTGAGCCTGGTCGCGGCTGTGATCGGCGCCCACCCCTTCGGCTTCGATCAGATCGAGTCGTTCCTGGCCGACTCGGTCGCCACGCAGCTCGTCGGGCTGCCGGTCGACAGTCTCACGGCGGCGGTGTACGCGGGCCGCACTGGTGTGTCGGCGCGGCGCCTGGCCCGGCTGCCCTTGGCCCGTGCCGCGCACGAGCTGGCGCTGGTCGTCCAGGGCGCGATGCACGACCGGCTCCGGCTCGCAGGGAGCGCAGGCCGATGACATCGACCATGCTCGCACCGCGCGGCGACTACGCCCAGATCGTGCGCACCCTGACCGATCTTGTGGCCGCTCGGCTCGTCGAAGCGATCGAGCGTGAGGAGCTCGAGCGCAGCGCCACCCGCGACGGGAGTGCACCTGCGCGGGCGCCGCTCGCCGCCGACGCCCGTCGTCAGCAGATGCTCGTGGGAGCGTGGCTGAACGACGAGCTGGCGCGTGTCAACCAGGACCGCATGCGCAGTGGGCACTCGCCGCTGGCGGCGTCGGTCGACCGCGATCTGCGTGGGCGCGTGCTCGCCGAGCTGACCGGCACGGGTCCGCTGGAGCCGTACATGTCCGATCCGCTGGTCGAGGAGATCGACGTCAACTCGCATCTCTCGACCTGGGTCACCTACAGCGACGGCCGCAAGGTCGACATCGGTCAGCTCTGGGACTCGTCCGCCGACCTGACGGCGTACCAGAAGCGTCTCGCTCGCCGGAAGGCGGGAACGGGCGAGGGCCGGCTCGACACGCAGTCGCCGATGCTGACGTTCCAGACCGACGACGGCTCACGCGTGGTGATGGTGCTGGGTGGCCGTGGCGAGCACGGGATCTCCACCCACCCTCGTCTCGCGATCAGGCGGTTCGTGTTGCGCCAAGAGGGGCTCGACGGGCTCGCCCGGCGCGGCCTGTTCCCCGCCGAGCTCGTGCCTCGGCTGCGGGCGATGGTCCAGTGCGGTTTCACGATCCTCGTCAGTGGTCCGCCAGGCGCCGGCAAGACGACGCTGCTCACCGAGCTGCTCGGCGAGGTTTCGCCGCGCGAGCGAGTCATCACCGTCGAGAAGAACCTGCTCGAGCTGCGGCTCGAGGACGATCCGCGCCATCCCGATGCGCCGGCGCTGTTCACGCGTTCTGCGAACGCCGAGGGGGAAGGCGAGATCACCACCCGCCAGCTGGTCGAGCTGACTCGCCGGCTCAACCCCGATCGCGTGGTGGTCGGCGAGCTCGTGGAGGACGAGGCGCTCGACATGCTCGACGTCGCCTCGATGTGCAAGCGCGGCTCGTTGGCGACGATCCACGCCCACACGTCCGACGTCGTGTTGCAACGCCTCGGCTACTACGTCGCCAAGTCGAACGCCAACCTGCCGGAGTTCGCGGTGTGGAGCCTGATCGCCCAGACCGTCGACTTCGTCGTGCACATCGACCTCGTGCGCAACGTGCGTGACGACGCCGCGCCCGTCCGCCGCGTGACGGCGATCATCGAGATCGGCGGCCTCGGCGAGGGCGGAGGTCTGGCGGCGACGGAGGTGTGGGGAATCGGCGCCTCCGGAGCGCTGACGCAGCAGGCGCCGCTGTCGGTGCGCCATTTGCAACGGATGCGTCTCGCCGGGTTCGATCCGCAACTGTTCGCACCGGCGGAGGAGTGGTGAGCGCGCACGCGGCGATCGTCGTCTTGTCGCTGCTCTTCGTATTGGGGGTCTTCGTCGGCGTCACATCGCCGGCTCCGCGTGGTGGGGTCGCACGCAGCACGCGACCGCTCAAGACGCTCGCGGTTCAACTCGCGGCGGCACTCGTCGCCGGCACGGTTGTGCTGCTCGTGTCCGGGTGGCTGCTGCCGGCGACGATCGTGGGCGCGGCGGCCTTCTGGGCGACAGCGGGCTGGCTCGGGAGGCGTCGCGGTGTGAGCCGGGAGATCGAGCGGCTCGATGCGCTCGCTTCCTGGATCGAGAGCGTCCGTGACGTGCTGATGGCCGGCGAGCAGCCGGTCGGCGCCATCACGTCGACGGTCGGCGCCTGTCCACCCGTGATCCGGCCGCAGGTCCGGCGCTTGGCGCTCGGCCTCGCCCGTCAGGACCCCGATCACGTCTTCCGCCGCTTCGCCGATGAGCTCGACGATCCACTCGCAGACCTCGTCGCAACCGGGCTGTCGATCGCCGTGCGCCGCGGCGCACGCACAGTCCCCGTGCTCAGCGCGCTCGCCGACCAGACCCGGCAGCAGGTCGACCGCCGGCGACTCGTCGAAGCGGAACGGGCGCCAGCGCGCCGCGAGGTCAGGGCACTGACGGCAATCATGGGCGGGCTTGTGGTCGGTCTGCTGCTGCTCGGCCGCAGCGCCTACCTCACCGCCTACGACAGTGCCACGGGGCAGGTGTTCCTCGCCGCCGCCCTGACCGGCTACGCGGCGTTGATCCTCCGCGTCCAGCGTCTCGCCGCCTTTCCGCGTCCCGGTCGCTTCCTCACCTCCGCCGCCGCCGAAATCGGCGACGAGGAGGTGATCATGCGATGAGAACCGTGGGGCTGCTCGTGTTCCTTTCAGTGCTGGCGGTCGGCAGCGCCTGCCTTGCTGTCACCGGCTGGATGCAGCCTTCGCCGTCGCTGACGCGCACGCTGCGTCACCTACGCCGATCGGGTTCGTCGGACACGACCCACGACGGCGTCGGGCATCGTCACGGCGCGGCGGCGCGGTGGGCCGTAGCGGGCTTGCACCGGTATCCGCAGCTGTTCCCGACAGAGATTCAGCTGCGACTGGTCGGACGGTCTCCGGAGCAACACGTCGGCCGGCTCGTCGGCTCTGTGATCGCCGGCATGCTCGCGCCCGTTCTGTTCGTCGCCACGTTGCAATGGGCCGGCATCATCGGTCCGAATTGGGTCGTGCCGGTCGTCGTTGCCGTGATGTGCGGCGCCGTCGGGGCGGCGGTCGTCCATCTCACCACCGTCGAGCGCGCCGCCGCCTTGCGCACCGATCTGCGCTACCAGCTGTCCGCCTATCTCGACGTCGTCACCATGCTCCTGGCCGGCAACAGCGGCTACGAAGGAGCGTTGGAGCAGGCGTCGCGCGCGGGCGACGGCCGGCTGTTCGTCGAGGTGCGGCGACGAATGCGCGAGTCGGCGGCGCGGGGCGCCAGCCTCACCGACGCTCTCCATCGGACCGGAGTCGATCTCGGCCTCGAAGAGCTCGAGCAGGTGGCCGCCACGGCAGCACTCAGCGCCGCCGAGGGCGCGCCGGTCGCCCGCACGCTGTCCGCGAAGTGCGCCACGTTGCGCACAGCGCTCGCCACCGAGCAGGAGTCGGAGGCGCGCCTGCGCACCAGCCGCCTCACCACGCCGATCGTCGGCATGGCGCTGATCTTCATGGCGCTCGTCATCTATCCAGCGCTCAGCTTCTCCTGAGCACTCCACTACACACCGGAAGGAAACACCGATGCACCGCATCACGCTGCTGACCACAGCAGTCACCCACCAGCTGTACCGCGCCGGGCTCACCGCCACGGGACGGACGGGACGGCCCGGCATCGAGTCGGCGGACGCTCACTCGAGTGAGCGGGATCGCGGCGCCGTGTCACTCGAGCAGGTGCTGTGGTTCGTCGCCGCAGGCGTGAGCGTGGCCGTGATCGCCGGCGTCCTCTGGTCTCAGATCAAGGACA
>DASQTR010000315.1:0-15837 GCA_035641795.1 Ilumatobacter sp. | reverse complement strand
GTTGCCACCCGTCGGGTAGCGCTTGATCCCCGCCTGCGACGTCTGGTCGTCCATCGACAGCGTGCACATGATCGCCGCCTGCCCCGACGACTCGGCGTCGGCGCGCGCCTCGAGATACGCCTGCTTGCCGATGAAATCGGCGGACTTGACCTTCGGGCGCGCCAGCCCTGCCTCGACCGGGTTGTACTCGCTCTCGAGCTCCGCACCCATCAGCCGGTAGCCCTTCTCGATCCGGCCGGTGACGGCGTAGACGCCGATCCCCACCGGGCGGATGTCGAACTCCTGCCCGGCGTCCGAGATGCTGTCCCACACGCGCAGGCCGTGCTCCATCTTGGTGTAGATCTCCCATCCGTTCTCGCCCACGTACGAGATGCGGAACATGGTGCAGGGCACGCCGTCGACGAGTACGTCGCGCACCGAGCCGTACGGAAAGCCGGCCTGCGTGACGTCGTACGGCTTGTGCTGGCCGGTGACGATCTTGGACATCGTCGCCTGCGCCTTCGGGCCCCACACGCCGAGCGTGCAGATGCCCGACGTGCGGTCGGTGAACTGCACCGAGCCGTCGGTCGGCATGTTGCGCGTGAACCAGTACTTGTCGCGGCCGCCGTCGAAGGCACCGGTGACGACCCGGAAGTGATTGTCGCCGAGCCGCATGATCGTGAGGTCGGAGCGGAACCCGCCGTCGCCGGTGAGCAGCGGCGTGTAGATCGAGCGCCCGACCGGCACGTTGCACGAGTTGACCGTCATGTGGTCGAGGAAAGCCAGCGCGCCGGGCCCCTCGAAGTCGAACTCGTTGAACGCCGTGAGATCGACCATTCCGACGTGCTCGCGCATGTGGAGGTGCTCGGCGTTGATGATCGGCGACCACCAACGCGCGTCCCACTCGTGTTCACGCGGCTCGCACTTGCCGGGGTAGCGAGCCATCAGATCGGCATTCGACTCGTACCACTGCGGCCGCTCCCAGCCGCGGGCGTCGTAGAACACGGCGCCGAGCGCTTCCTCGCGCGCGTAGAACGGGCTGCGGCGGATGCCACGTTGGGTCGCCCACTGCTCGCGCGGGTGGACGATGCCGTAGGTCTTGTTGTAGTGCTCCGAACAGCGCGCGTAGATGTGATGTTCGGTCTTCTCGTGCTCGTAGAAGCGGGCGATGTCCGACCCGTGCGGGTCGCACATGCGCGGGTACCCGTGGACCATCCACTCGGCGACGAGCTGTGCGATACCGGGCCCTTCCTTGACCCACACCGCGGCGGCCGACCACAGGTTGCGCACCTCTGGAGTCTCGCCGAGCACCGGCATCGCGTCGGGCGTGAGCGACAACAGGCCGTTGATCGCGTATTTGATCTCGGCGTCGCCGAGCATCTCCATCAGGTCGATCGCCTGCTCCATCTGCGGGTCGAAGTCGTCGTAGGTCAACGGCAGCTCCGTTGGCGACAGCGGCGACTCCTCGTTCGACGGGATGTCGTCAGGGTGATGGAAGATCGGACGGTGCGCGTACGAGCCGACCTCCATCGAGCCCGCCGACTGCCGCTCGTAGCAGAACGTGTCCATGTCGCGGACGATCGGGTAGGCGACCTCGGCGTTGGTCTCCTGCAGCACGTCGATCGGGCCCACATCGGCCATCTGGTGCACAGCTGGGGTGAGGGGGATGTTGGCGCCGGCCATCGCCGCGATGCGCGGGCTCCACACACCGCACGCGATCGCCACGCTGCCGCACTCGATCCGGCCCTTGTCGGTGACGACGGCAGTCACCCTTGTCACACCGTCGATGGTCTCGGTCTCGATGTCGCGCACCTCGGTGTTGGCGAACACCTGCAGCGCGCCGGCGTTGACCGCCTCGTCGCGCATCAGCGTGCCCATCTGCAGCGAGTCGACGCACGACACAGAAGGCGTGTGGTAGCCGCCGAGGATGATGTCCTCGTTGATGAACGGCACCAGCTTCTTGACCTCGGCCGGCGTCAGCAACTCGGCATCGATGCCGTACGTCAGCGCCGACGTCATGCGCCGGTTGAACTCCTCCAGGCGCTGCGGCTCGCGCGCGACCTCGATCCCGCCGCACATGTTGTTGACGCCGTAGGCGATGTACTGGCGCTGGCTCTCGACGGTGAGGAACGCCATCTCCTTGCTGTGGTCCGTGGGGAAGATGAAGTTCGAGGCGTGACCCGTCGACCCGCCGGGATTGGGGAGCGGGCCCTTGTCGAGCAACACGAGCTCGCGCCAACCCAGTTTGGCGAGATGGCCGGCGAGGCAGTTGCCGACGATTCCCGCGCCGATGATCACGCACTTCGCATGAGTTGGTACGTCCGGCATTTGCTCTCCCTCGAAATTCCCTATGGGGAGGTGTCCGGACCGTTCGGGTGCCAGACACCTTGACCCCTACAACTTGCGCCACGACGCGTTGCAGCGCGTGATATATCATCAAGGTATCACGGACCAGACGTTGAGCGAACGGGCATACGGCGCGATCCGCGGGATGATCACCCGTCTCGAGCTCGCGCCCGGCGACGTCGTGCGTGAGGAGGCGCTACAGCGCCAACTGGGCATCGGCCGCACACCGATCCGCGAGGCGCTGCAACGCTTGGCTCGCGATCAGTTCGTGACGGTCATGCCCCGCCGCGGGATGCTGGTCTCGTCGATCGACGTCTCGGAGCTCTCGCTGCTGTTCGAGACGCGGGCGGTCATGGAACCGTACGCGGCGCGGCTGGCATGCATGCGCGGCACCGACGCCGATTGGGCCGACATGGCGCGCGTGATCGATGCCGCCGCCACGACCGCCGGCGACGAGGCGCTGCTCGGGGTCGACCGGCGCTGCCACGAGATGATCTGGAACGCGGCCGGAAACCGCTTTCTCACCGACACGCTCGACGTGCTCTATGCACAGAGCGACAGGGTGTGGCACATGTACCTCGCCGACGTCGCCGACACGCGCCACGCGGTCGACGAGCACGCAGGCATCCTCGAACTCTTGCGGGCGGGCGACGCCGACCGCGCCGCGGCGAGACTCGAGGCACACGTCAAGTCGTTCGACGCCCAAGTGCGCGCCGCCGTGACCCGACGCCTGCACCCGCCACTAGCCGTCTAGCGAGATGTTGGTTGTCACCTAGGGGAACCGGAGGGTCGACCAGCCCGCCGTCAAGCACGACTCAAGCCGCTGTCATGCTGGCCCGATGATCTGACAGCATGAATGTGATGGCTGGACGGACGATCGCGGACCAGGACCTGCCCGTCGCCCTGGTGGCCGAGACCGCTGATCGCGTAGCGGCGTCCATGGCCTCGGTGCTGGCCGGCCGTGACGACTCGATCCGGCTCGCGATCGCCTGCATGCTCAGCGGCGGCCACCTGTTGATCGAGGACATCCCCGGCGTCGGCAAGACGTTGCTGGCGCAGGCCTTGGCGGCGTCGGTCGGCGGCTCGTTCCACCGCATTCAAGGCACGCCCGACCTGCTCCCCGGCGACGTGACCGGAACGATGATGCCGCACGGCGACAGCTTCGAGCTGCGGTTCCGGCCGGGCCCGATCTTCTCCAACATCGTGGTGTTCGACGAGCTCAACCGCGCCAACCCGCGAACACAGTCGGCTCTGTTGGAGGCGACCGAAGAGGGCGCTGTCACGGTCGACGGGGCGACGCGTGACCTGCCGGCGCCGTTCCTGCTCGTCGCCACGCAGAACCCCGTCGAGATGACCGGCACCTACCCGCTCGGCGAGGGCGCGCTCGACCGCTTCGCGGCTGTCGTGACGCCGGGCAGAGCCGGGCCGGCCGACGAGGTCGAGGTGCTCACCGGGCGCCGTGGGCGCAACATCCTGCGTTCCGTCGAGCCGGTGATCGACATCGGCGACGTCGCCGCCGCCCGCGCCGTCGTGGCACGCACGTACGTCGCCGACGGGATTGCCCGCTACGTGGTGGCGATCCTCGACGCCACGCGCCAGCATCCACGTGTCCGGCTGGGTGCGTCGACGCGCGGAGGGGTGGCGCTGGTCGGCCTCGCCAAGTCGCATGCGTCGATGGCCGGCCGCCATTACGTCGTGCCCGACGACGTGGTGAGCGTCGCCGATGCCGCGCTCGCCCATCGCGTCATCGTGGCTGACGGCGACGGCTCGGTGCGGGCCGGCCGGGAAGTGGTCGCCGAGTGTCTCGCACGCGTGCCGGCTCCGAGCGCCTGACGACGCGCCCGTCGGGGCTGGCCCCCGGCGTCCTCGGTCTGGCGCTGGCCTGGGCGGGCGGGCTGGCGATCGCCAGGCTGACCGGCGCCACGCCGGTCGTCATCGTGCTCGCCGCGGCGCTGGTGTGGTTCACCGGTGCCTCGGTCGCCGGATATCTCGTGTTGCGCAAGGTGTCGGTCGGCAAGGCCGTCGTTCCTCCGGTCGTCACCGCGGGCGCCGAGTTCCCCATCCGTATCGACATCCGGTCGCCGATGCCGGTGTGGGTCGAAGTACGCCGCGACAGGGTCGTGATCGCGTCCGGCTGGTCGTGGGGCGACGGGCTGGAGACGACGGCGACGTGCCAGCGGCGCGGCGCCTTCGATGCGTTCACCGTGCGGGTGCGATCGGCGGGGCTCACAGGCGCCGTCTGGTGGCGCCGCGATCTTCCAGTACAGATCGACGAGCTGGTGGTGGCACCGCGCGCGGTCGCGGGCCGGGTCGAAGCACGGCGGCCGGCGGCCCACCTCGGCGGTGAGCTGGCCGGCACGCCCGGCGCCATCGCCGGTGAGATCGACGGCGTGCGGCCGTGGCGCGAGGGCGACGGCGACAAGGCGGTGCACTGGGCGTCGACGCTGCGATCCGGCGAACTGGTGGTCCACGACCACCGCCACGACGCCGAACCGCGGATGGTCGTGCGCGCCCGCACCGGCACCGGCGACCCCGACGGTGAGTCGGGGCGCGCTCGCTGGGCGCTCGACCAGGGCCTTCGCGCGGGGGCGGATGTGGTGGCCGCGATCGACGACGGCGAACCGACGCCGATCGCCGACACGGCCGCCGCCGCGCGATGGACGGCGCTCGTGGATCTCGGCCCCGCGTCTGCGACGCAACCGAAGGGACCACCTCGACAACCGGTCGAACCGGAGACGACAGCCCGTCCTGCCGCTCGCTGGTGGGCGGCTGCGGCCACCTTCATCGCGCTGGTCACGTTGCACGGAGCGCTCGGGTACGGACAACTCACGACGGTCCTCGTCGGCGGCGTGGTTTTGCTCGCCGCCGCCGTGTCGGCCGGCTCGCTGGCGACCGGCAAGCCCGTTCCGGCCGTCGTACGGCTCGTCGTCGGGCTCGGTGCACTGGCGAGCTTCCTGGTCGTCGCCGCCGGTGTCGGCCCGTTCGAGGGGCTGCTGTCGATGCTGCGTGGGCCGCTGCCGCAGGTGCTCGTGATCCTGGTGCTGCTGCACGGCTTCGAGTGCCGTGATCGGCGCACCGTCAGGGTGGGCCTCGGGATCTCTGGCGTCGTGCTCGTGTACGCCGCCGGCTTCCGCGTCGACGACGCGATCGGGTGGTGGGTGTTGGCCTGGATGGTGTGCTTCGGGATGTCGACGACCCGTCTCGCGCTCCCTACCGCGTCCCGCCCGCGCGTGGGGCGACCGGCAACTGCGCTGGTCCCCCGGACGGCGGCGGTGGCGCTCGGCGTGGCGGCGACGATCGGGCTGCTCGCGCTGGTGCCGATTCCCGAGGGGCCGGCGCGGCTCACGCTGCCGACGTTCATCGAGGACGTGCAGGACGTGACCGTGCCCGGCGCGATCGCGGCGCCCGACGGGTCGATCCGAGACAGCGCCGATCGGGGCGACGGCTCCCGCGCCCCAGCCGGGCAGGCCGGCGGGTACACGGGCTTCGCCCAGTCGATGGACACGTCGGTGCGCGGCAGCCTGAGCGACGAGATCGTGATGCGAGTGCGGGCGCCGGAGGCCGACTTCTGGCGCGGGCAGACATTCGCCGCGTTCGACGGGCGCCGTTGGTATGCCGACGAGGAAGTCGGGACGCGCCGGGGAGGTCCGAACATCGACATCCCCCGCGCGTTGGGCGACCCGGCGGGCGGTCGCGCCGCGCCGGTCGAGCGCTTCGTGCAGACGTTCTACGTCGAGGCCGACATGCCGAACGTGATCTTCGCCGCGTACCGCCCGATCCAGGCGATCGTCGACGCCGACGTGTGGACCCGCGACGACGGCGCGATCCGCGCCTCGACCGTGCTGACCGAGGGGTCGATCTACACGGTCGTGTCGGCGCGACCGCAGGTGACCGCCGAGCAGCTGCGTCGCGAGGGGCCGATCGGCGAGCGTCTGACCCGTCTCGGGCGCCAGATGCTGGACCGCTACCTCGCCGTGCCGGAGAGCACGACACCGCAGACGATCGCCCTCGCCGACCAATTGGCGGCGGGCCACGTGTCGACCTACGACGTGGTTCTCGCTTACGAGCAGTGGATGGCGGACAACGTCCAGTACGACTTGGACTCGCCGCTGCCCGATCCCGGCGAGGACGCCGTCCACGACTTTCTCTTCGAGTCGAAGCGAGGATTCTGCGAGCAGATCGCGTCCGCATTAGCGATCATGCTCCGCACGCAAGGTGTGCCGACGCGGGTGGCGACAGGGTACGCGGCCGGTACGCGGGACCGCATCGCCGGCGTCTTCGAGGTGCGTGCCAGCGACGCCCACGCGTGGGTGGAGGTGTGGTTCCCCGAGACAGGCTGGCAGGCATTCGACCCGACCGCGTCGGTTCCGTTGTCGGGCGAGGTGGCGCAGTCGTCGGTTGGTGGGGAGCTGGCCTCGGGCCTCGCCGGCTACGTCGACGACCACGGCGGCGAGCTCGGTCGCGCAGTGCTTCTCGGCGTGGCGGTGCTGGTTGTGGTTGCGCTGGCGCTCGAGCTGCGTCGCCGTCGCCGTCGCGGTCGGTGGGGTCTGCTGCAGGATCGCTTCGGTGCGCTCGCCGCGCGCCGGGGCGCTCCGGACGGTGCGACCAACGTGCGACGCGCGGAGCGCTGGTCGGCGGCGGACGACGCGGCCGTGGCGCGCGCGGTGGCCGAGCAGCTCGACCGGGTCGCGTTCGACCCCGCGTTCGACGACGACGACACGGAGTACGAGGCGGCACGCAAACGACTCGGCCAGCTCTCACGCCGCTAGCGGCGGGCACGGTCGGCCGACGCAAACGCACCAGAATCCCCGCGACGCGGCATCGGTAGTCTCGGTGGATGTCCCGCACGCCCGTCGTCACCTACGGCTTGATGACGGCCGTGCTGGCGTCGGGGTACGGCGTCATGTTCACCGTGCTCGACGACTTCCGCGACGAGTACGGCATCGAGGAGTACTGGCTCGGCGCCGTGGTCGGGGTCGGATTCCTGGCCTCGTTCGTAGCCCAGATCGCACTGGCACCGCTCGCCGACCGCGGCCACGCCCGCCGACTGGTGCTCTGGGGATTGGCGCTGAACGTCGTGGGCCTGCTCGGCATGGCTTTCGGCGAGGTCGTATCGGTGCTGCTCGCGGCACGGTTCGTGATGGGCATCGGCGTCGGGATGGCGACGCCGGCCGTGCGGCGGATCGTGATCAACCTCGATCCGCAGAACCTGGGTAACAATCTCGGGCTGCTGCTGGCCTGCGACGTCGCCGGCTTCGCGGCCGGCCCCGCCGTGTCGGCCATCATGGTGCCGGCCCTCGGCATCCCGGCACCGTTCCTGGTCATCGCCGGTGCCACTGCGGCGGCCGTACCGATCGTGCTCCGGACGCATGTCGTCGAGGCGCGTGACGCGCCGACGCAGCACCGGTTCGCGTTCGACCTGTTGCGCTCGCGACCACTGGTGGCGGGTCTGATGTTGGGAGCGGCGCTGTTCATGATGATCGGCGCGTTCGACGCGCTGTGGGCAATCGTGCTCGACGATCTCGGCGCGGCGGACTGGATCGCCAACGTCGGCATCACGTTCTTCGCCCTGCCGCTGATCTTCCTCGGGTCGTTCGGCGGACGGCTGGCGCAGCGCGTCGGCCCCTTCCGGCTGGGTCCGCTCGGACTGACGTTGGGCGCAGCGTTCATGTTCTCGTACGGGTTCGTGCCGACCGGGGCGGCGATGCTGGCGGTCGGCATCGTGCACGCGCTGTGCGACGGCTTCACGGTGTCGAGCGCGGCGGTCGGCGTCGGCATGGTGGCCCCGGCCGAGCGGCAGGCATCGGCACAGGGGATGCTGGGCGCGGCCGAGACGTTGGTCGCCGGGATCACCGCCGTCCTCGCCGGCGTCCTGTACTCGTGGGGCGGCCGGGCGTTGGCGTTCACCACGTGCTCGGTCGTCATGGTCTTGCTCAGCGCCGGAGCGTGGTTCCTCGCCGGGCCGGAGGCGCGCGCCCGCCGAGGCGAAACCGGCGCCGCACCCGAACAGCGGGCCGGCGCGGTGGCCTGAACGTGTCCCGACGCTTCATCCAGGTCGACGTGTTCGGCGAGTCGCCATTCCTCGGCAACCCGCTTGCCGTCGTGCTCGACGCCGATGGGATCGACGACGCGGCGATGGCGAAAATTGCGCGCTGGACGAACCTGTCGGAGACGACGTTCGTGCTGTCGCCGTCGAGCGACGCCGCCGACTACCGCGTCCGGATCTGGACGCCGTACGGCGAGCTCCCATTCGCCGGCCATCCGACGCTCGGCACGTGCTGGGCGTGGCGCTCGAATGGGGGAGTCTCGAAGCAGCCGGCGGCGACGGTCCAGGAATGCGGCGCCGGACTGATCACGGTGCGCAGCGACGGCGACCGGTTGGCGTTCGCAGCGCCGCCGCTGCTTCGAAGCGGACCTGTCGATCCCCACCTCGTCGCCGACGTGATCGACGCCATGGGCGTCGAACCGTCCGAGGTCGAGGACTCGCAGTGGGTCGACAACGGCCCCGGCTGGATGGCGCTGCTGCTGCGATCGGCCGACGCCGTACGCGGCGCGCACCCACATCGTGTGCCCACCGAGCACGGGTTTGCCGGTGTCGTCGGACTGGTCGGCCTCGAGCCGAGCGGCGCCGCGGCCGATGTCGAGGTGCGGGCCTTCTTTCCCAAGGACGGCATGCCGGCCGAAGACCCGGTGACCGGCAGCCTCAACGCCTCGCTCGGCCAGTGGCTGATCGGGTCTGGCCGCCTCGCCGCGCCGTACGTCGCCAGTCAGGGTTCCGCTCTCGGTCATGCCGGACGCGTGTACGTCAGCCAGGACGCCGAGGGCCAAGTTTGGGTCGCCGGCACCAGCCGTACCCTGATCGAGGGCACGATCGCGGTGTGACCCGTCGCTGGGCGCCAGGCCCGCAGCGTGGTGCACCCGTTGCTAGCGTCCGCACGCATGATTCGTCTGGGTCTCATCGCCGCGTCGCGCATTGCCAAGCCGGCGGTCGTCGATCCGGTCGTCGATGTCGACGGTGTCGAGCTGAGCGCCATCGCCGCGCGTGATCCCGAGCGGGCGCGGAACACTGCCGCGGGGTGGGGCATCGCCACCGTGTTCGACTCGTACGAGGCCCTGATCGCATCACCCGATGTCGATGCCGTGTACATCGGGACGCCGGCTTCGCTCCATCGCCAGCCGGCGATCGCTGCGATCGCGGCCGGGAAGCACGTGCTGTGCGAGAAGCCGTTCGCCGCCAACGCCGACGATGCGCGGCTGATCGCGGACGCGGCCCGCACCTCGCCGGGCGTCGTCGTGATGGAGGCTTTCCATTGGCGCTACCACCCCTACGCGCAGCAGATCCGCGACGTGCTCGAGTCGGGCGTGCTCGGCGCACTGCGACACATCGAGGCCGTGTTCGACATACCCGACGGTCACATCGGGCGCGACGACATTCGCTGGAGCCTGCCGCTCGGCGGCGGCGCGACGATGGACCTGGGTTGCTACTCGATCCAGTGGGCGCGATACGCGGCAGGCAGCGACCCCGAGGTCGTATCGGCGGAGGCGGTCTGTCCCGTCGATGGCGTCGACGGTTCGCTCGTCGCCGACCTCCGGTGGGCGACGGGAGTCACTGGCCGGATCGGGTCGTCGATGATCGCGGCCGGCGACGAGGTTGACATCCACCTTCGGGTGGTGGGCGAGCGGGGAGAGATGCTGGCGACCAACCCGCTGGCGCCGCAGAACGGCGGCGCTCGGCTCACGGTGGACAGCGACGGCACGAAGGTCACCCACGAGGTCGCCCGTTCGGCGACCTACTTCCACCAACTCGAGGCGTTCCGCGACGCGATACAGCACGGTGTTTCGTTCCCGACCACCGCCGACGACGGCGTCCGCAACATGGAGATCGTCGACGCCTGCTATCGCGCCGCAGGACTCGATCCGCGCCCGTCGACGTAAAACCCCGACACGAAGGGAGTGCCGCAGCAGTCTTCGGTCAGCAAGCGCTCGAGCTCGTCGGCATCACGCGTCTCGGCCCAGTGGCGACAGCCCGCCTCGTCGAGGCAGGCGACGATCGCTCGCTGCGGTGTGCCGTCGCGGCCGTAGGTCACCGTGTAGGTCTCGATCGTGGTACCGGCGGGTCGGTCGGTCGGCGCCGGCCGCGACGGCAGCGCGTCGACCTCGGTCTGCACCGACTCGCTCGCGAAGCTCTTCGCCGGTGGCTCGCCGGCGACCACCAGCATCGAGTGCTTGGTGAAGTATCCACCATTGCCGGTGAGGAAGGCGCGGTTTCCCGGTGATTCACGCAACAACCGGACCGCACGCACAAGCGGAAGCACGCAGTAACAGTTGAGTGGGCCGGCGGCGAACGTGAGTCCCCCGGTGATCGTCCAATCGCGATCCGGCGAAATCCCGAGCTCTCGCTGCGCGACCTGCACGGCGGCGGGAAAGCAGGAGTACAGATCCACCAGGGCGCACTCGTCGACCCCCAGACCCGCCAGTGTGAGGGCGCGACCGCCCGCCAGACGCATCGCCGGCGACTCGTCGAACGCCCAGCGATTCGTCGGGTACCAGTGGTCGGCGGCGCCGGCACCGGACCACGGGAACACCCAGCGCTCCGGGGGCACGCCGGCACGGGCGGCGGCCGCCGCCGAGCAGATCAGCACGGCTCCGCCTTGGTCGACGTTCAGGTTCGCCGTCATCAACTTCGGGTACGGCGACGCCACCGGGCGGTTCGAGTCCGACTCGGCGGCGATCTCGTCGGCGGATACAGCGCGTCGGAACCAGGCGTCGGGGTTGTTGGCGGCGACCGTGCTGCCCGCCGCCCAGAGCGACGCGATCCGCTGGCGGTGAGCGTCGACGGTCTCTCCGTTGCGGTGGCGGATCGCCGTCTCTGCCATGGCGTAGAAGTTGGCGGCGGTGTCGATGCCGAGCGCGCGCTCGGCCGATGTCGCCATCGGATGCTCGTCACCGAACGTCTCGTCCGGCGACACCCCTTCGGGCTCGGCGACGTACACGGTGCTGCGGCCATTGGCGCGGTCGTGGCGTCGTGTCCGCAGCGTCTCGGCGGCGCAGATCAACGCGACCTCGAGCTCGCCGCGCTGAATGCGGGCGGCGGTGTCGTTCACGAGGTCGTAGACCTGGTTGCCGCCCATCGTCGTCAGGGTGGTGCGCGCCCCGGGCGTGCCGACCCGAGCGGCGACGAGCCGTCCGGGGTCGGCGTACGGCCACACTCCCCACACGACCCGCACGGCCGAGATCGCAGCGCGCAGCGCAGGCGCGCCGGCGTCTTCCAAGGCGGCGTCGACGCAGCGCGCCATCAGATCGATCGGCTCAGAGCCGAGATCGCGTGCGTTGTACTGGCCGGTGCCCACGATCACCGGCGTGCGGTCGTCGATCATTCGGCGGCGATCGTAGGCCTGAGCAGGCGAACTTACGCTTCGACCGGGAAGCCGAGCGGGTGGGCGACGATCAGGTCAGCGTGTCGCCCACCCGCCGGCGCGACTTCATGTCGCCATCTCACCGCCATGGACGATCATCGCGTACAGGATCAGGACGTCGATCGCGATCACGACCATCGACCACCACGGGTACATGCCCATCCATTGGAAGTGGGCGATCATGTGGAGGACGATCACGCCCGCGCCGAGTGCCATGCTGATCACCCCGCCGCGCAGCATCATGGCGCCGATCGCGATCACGGCGATACCGATCAGCAGGTGAATCCATCCCCATGCCGTCTCGTCGAAGATCCACACGCGGCTAGGGCCCTGCACGTAGGTCTCGTCGCGGACGATGGCCGCCAGGCCGGCGAGTGCGCCGAGCACCCCGGTGACGATCATCATCAGGCCGGCGAAGGCGATCCAGCCGACCCAGGCGGTGGGTGCCGGCGCCGAGTAGTCGTTGTCCATGTGTCCTCCAGTTGTGTGGATTAGGGGCGAGTGCCCTGGAGGTGAAGGCCTTCAGGTAGGGGGTTCACCCGGCCCTGTGCCCTTCCTGTTCAGGCGCGATCCAGCGTAGACACGCGCTATGTTGCGTACGCGGGATACCCCTTGACGCGGGCGACGTCCGCGCGATCGACTGTCGGTGCGCCAGCTCAGGGCAGCGCCCGACGTACAACTTCGCAAGTCCCCTTTCACGACGCCCCCGCCGTGATCGGCAAACCACAATTCCTTTGGAGGATTGAATGAGCGATTCCGCACTCGAGAGAGTCGAGCAACTAGGCCCGGTCGAGCTGATCGCTCTGGCGTTTCGCCAGCCGAGCTTCGACGGCAGCGTGCTCCGCGAACTGGTCAACCTCGTCGAGCGCGACGTCATCAGGGTGCTCGACCTCATGGTCGTCCACAAGGGCAACGACGGGTCGATCGAGGTCGCGGAGTTCTCCGCGCTCGGTAACGACGAGGCCGAGCTGTTCATCGGGCTGGCGCCGGCCGGCGTCGACCTGATCGGCGAAGAAGACGTGTCGCTCGCCGGGGAGCTGCTGGAGCCGGGTGACGCCGCAGCATTGCTCGTCTGGGAAGATCTCTGGGCGGCGCCGTTCGTCGCCGCGGTTCGCAAGGCAGGCGGTGTGCTGCTCGCTCACGACCGCATCCCCGTCGATGTTCTGGAAGCAGTGATGAGCTACGAAGGAGACGAATCATGATGCGTCGAGTCGGTCGCCCGGGTCTTGTCGGCACGATGGCGCGCACGGCCGTCGTCGCCGGCACCGCCACCGCGGTGTCGGGCGGAATGGTCCGCCACGCGCAGAAGAAGGAGATGGCGCAGCAGCAGGACGAGTACAACCAGCAGCAGATGATGCAGCAGCAGATCGACCAGGCGGCTGCCGCCGCGGTCGCTGCCCAGCAGGGCGCCGCCCCCGCTGGCGCTCCTGCGCCGGCCGCGGCCGAGGATCCGATGATTACCAAGCTCAAGGAGCTCGCCCAGCTCAACCAAGCAGGCATCCTGTCCGACGAGGAGTTCTCGGCCGCCAAGGCACGGCTGCTGGCCTGATCGCGTCCGGTCCCGCTGCGGCCCCGATCAGCGCGTCGGCGTCGGCGTCGGCGGCGGCCGCGCGGCAGTAGTTCGCGGTGCCACTCCGGAGGTGCGCATAACATCGCCGCCATGTCCGGTGTGGGGGTCGATCAGCCGGAGGCAACCGTCTCCGAGTCGGCCGGTCGTCCTTCTCCGCACATCTCGACGCGCAAGATCGTGCTGACGGCGCTCACCGCGCTCGTCCCGCTGGCGGCCTACTTCGTCGTACCTCTCGACCACCGATTGGGCAAGGTGTTGGCCGTCGTGCTCGTGGTCGCGGCCGCGGCGTGCCTGCTACCGCTCTCCATCCATCAAGCGCGGCTCGTGCTTCGCAGCGAGCAGCCGCTGTTCGACGCCACGCGGTGCATCGTGAGCGGACTGGTGTTCCTTGTCACGGCCTTCTCCGTTGCGTATTACGTGCTGGGGACGGCGTACGAGCAGCAGGTCAACGGGATCGAGACCAAGCTCGACGCGCTCTATTTCACCGTCACGATCCTCGCCACGGTCGGCTTCGGAGACATCACCGCGACCGGGCAGGCGGCTCGGGCTGTCGTCGTCGGACAGATGATCGTGAACCTGGCAGTGCTTGCGGTCGCGTTGCGCGTCGTCTCGTGGGCGCTCAAGGAGCGCGGCGCGGAAGCGATCGCGTGGCGAACATCTCAGCCGCGCGACGGAACTTGATCGGGGTCCGCTTCGCGGCTTTAGTTTCCCAGTGACTAATGTGACCGCGATGGCAGGGAGCGCCGCGCCGCACCCCGCCCCCCGGGTGCGGCGAGCGCGAATCCCGTGGCCGGTGCTCGTCCTCGCCATCGTCGCCATCGCGTTCTTCGCGCTGCCGTTGATCGGTCTCGTTTGGCGGGCGCCGTGGGGCGACGTCTGGCAGTACCTCACCGACGACACCACACGGACCGCATTGCGGCTCTCGATCGTGTGCTCGCTGTGGGCGACCGGATTCTCGATCCTGTTCGGAGTGCCGCTGGCGTGGCTACTTGCGCGCGTGCAGTTCCCGGGGCGGGCCGCGGTCCGCGCGTTGTGCACACTGTCGATGGTGCTGCCCCCGGTCGTAGGCGGCGTCGCCCTGTTCTTCGCGCTCGGACGGCGAGGCATCGTGGGGCAGTACCTCGATCGCTGGTTCGACATCCGGCTGCCGTTCACCACCGCCGGGGTCGTCGTCGCACAGACGTTCGTCGCCATGCCGTTCCTCGTGATCACGGTCGAGGCCGCCTTGCGACAACTCGACACGCGTGTCGAAGACGCGTCGCGGACGCTCGGCGCGTCGAGCTGGTACACGTTCCGCCGCGTCACCGTCCCCGCGATCCGACCGGCGCTCGTCGCCGGTGCCGTGCTGTCGTGGGCGCGCGCACTCGGCGAGTTCGGGGCGACGGTGACGTTCGCCGGCAACTTTCCGGGGCGCACTCAGACGATGCCCCTGGCGGTCTATCTCGCGCTCGAGACCGATCCGGAACAAGCGATCGTGCTCGCGCTGGTGCTCACCGCGATCTCGTTCGCGGTGTTGGTCACGCTGCGCGATCGCTGGCTCGGCGGCGGCGTGATTCAGCGAACCACGCCTGTCGCCGCATGACGCTCGCAGCCACGATCGGGCTGCGCCGAGGCACGCTCGACCTTCAGGTGCAGATCGACGTCGCACCGGGAGAGCTTCTGGCGTTGCTGGGACCGAACGGATCGGGTAAGACCACGGTGCTGCGATGTCTCGCAGGCCTCGACGCCGTCGAGACAGGCCGGATCATGATCGACGAGCTCGTGGTCGACGATCCTGCGCAAGGCGTGTTCGTCGAGCCCGAGCGGCGCCCGATCGGCCTGGTCTTCCAGGAGTACCTCCTGTTCGCCCACATGACCGTGCTGGAGAACGTCGCCTATGGATTGCGGGCCCGCAAGACGCCGAAAGACGTGGCGCGTCGGGCGGCGCGCGAGTGGATCGACCGGCTGGGGCTGAGCGAGTACGCCGCCGAACGGCCGCGCGCGCTCTCGGGCGGGCAGGCGCAGCGGGCAGCGTTGGCGCGCGCGCTCGCCACGCATCCGCGCGTGTTGCTGCTCGACGAGCCGCTTGCGGCGCTCGACGCCGGCACGCGCAGCGCTGTGCGGCGCGACCTGCGCCGCCACCTCGGGTCGTTCGACGGCATGCGCATGCTCGTCACCCATGACCCCGTCGACGCCTATGCGCTCGCCGATCGCGTTGCCATCCTCGATCGCGGCCGAGTGGTGCAGGTCGGGACGCTGGCCGAGGTCACGGCACATCCGAAATCGCGTTATGTCGCCGAACTGGTCGGACTCAACCTCGTCAGCGGCAACGTCCGCGACGGCGTGCTCGTCACCGGAGCCGGCGCCAACGTTGTCATCGCCGATGCGCCGTCCGGCGCCGCGTTCGCGGTGATCCGGCCGCACTCGATCGCGCTCGAGCGTCACCACTCGCCCGGCTCCAGCGTCCGCAACGTGTGGCGCGGCACCGTGGCCGAGGTCGACCGGCTCGGCGACCGCGTGCGGGTCGGCGTCGACGGCATCATCCCG
>DASQTR010000314.1:0-3921 GCA_035641795.1 Ilumatobacter sp. | reverse complement strand
GTGTCGCGCACCTGCGCCGAATCGTTCGGCAACGCGCTGACAAGCGACACACCGCCGATCGAGAGCCCGGCGGCAATCGCAACGGCTGCCATTTTCCTGTTCATTGCTTGCTCCTGTCGTTGGCGTTGAGGCCGGGTGCCTCGCGTTTGTCGAATCGGCCGACAACGAGAGGAAAGGCGATATCAAAGACCCCCGGGCAGCGATCGGAGGCCCGACCGCTGGAACGACGTTATCCCACCCTGGCCCAGCCGGCATCCACGACGCTCGCGCGCCATCGGATCAGCCGTGACTGGCGTCGACGACACAGAACCGATTGCCGTCAGGATCGGCGAGCACGACGAAGTCGGGATCAGCCGGATACAAGTCCCACGCGACACGGATAGCGCCGAGCCCGACCAGGCGCTCGACTTCGCGCGCCTGCTCGGCTGCGTCGTCGACGACCAGATCGACATGCAGTCTCGGGTGCTCGTCTGCTGGCGTGTCGGCGCGTTGCACGGCGACACGTGTGCCGTCGCCTGACGGCGGGCGCAGGATCGTGAAGCCGTCGTCGTCGGGAAAGCGAACGGGCTCGTAGCCGAGCGCCTGCGACCAGAACGACACGGCACGTTCGACGTCGTCGGCACCGAGCACGACACTGCCCAGACGGATCACGACTCGCCACCATCCTCGGGCACGATCGCGAAGGCGCGCACGGTGAAGGTGCCGAGCCCGGCGATCTTCGGCGGCACGGCCGTGAATGTGGCACCGGTGGTGGGCAGCTCGGAGAGGTTGACGAGGTGCTCGACGATCGGAATGCCTGCCGCCAACAGCTTCGTGTGAGCGGGGCGCTCGCCGCCGATGGTGGAGTCGATGTTGAGCGAGTCGATGCCGACCAAAACCGCCCCACCCTCGATCAACGCGTCCACCGTGGCGTCCGTCAGGTACGGATGCGAATTCGAGAAGTACTGCTCGCTCCCCCAGTGCCGCGACCAGCCGGTGTCGAACAGCACGGCGTGGCCTTCGACGGTTGTGTCGCCCAGCGCGTCGGGCTCGATGCCGCTGCTGCCGAGATCGACGTGAAGCACCGTGGCCGGCAGGTGGGCGCAACGGGCGAGGTCCAGCCCGGTCAGGTCGTGGCCGTCGGCATAGCGATGGAACGGCGTGTCAAGGTATGTGCCGGTGTTCGTGCACAGTTCGACCGAGCCGATGTGGAACTCCGTGCCCTCGGCGTATCGGCTGCGACTGTCCTCTCGCGACAGCACCGTCGCCGTGCGCGGCACCGGCAGGCCGGGATAGGTCTGCATCCCCTCTGTGATGTCGTGGCTGAGATCGACGTAGCGCGCCATGCAGCGACCGTACGTCACAGCACGGTTCGCACCTGCCACAGTTCGGGGAAGAGCTCGACCTCGAGCATCGTCCTGAGATAGCTCACGCCGCGGGTTCCGCCGGTGCCGCGCTTGAGGCCGATGACGCGCTCGACGGTCGTGACGTGGTTGAAGCGCCAGCGGCGGAAGTAGTCCTCCATGTCGACGAGCTTCTCGGCCAGCTCGTAGAGCGACCACCATCGTTCGGGGTTGGAGTACACCTGGCGCCACGCCTCGACGACGCCTTCGTTGCGCACGTGTGTCGTCGAAACGTCACGCGCGAGCACTTCGTCGGGAACGTGGATGCCGGAGCGGTCGAGGTAACGCAGCGACGCGTCGTAAAGGCTCGGCTCGAGAAGCTCGGCGCGCAGCCGGGCGAGCAAGTCGGGACGGTGCTCATGGGCGCGCAACGTCGACTGATTGCGGTTGCCGAGGACGTACTCGATCTCCCGGTATTGGAACGACTGGAACCCGGACGACTGACCCAGACGGTCGCGGAACTCGGTGTAGTCGCTGGGCGTCATCGTTCGCAGCACGTCCCACGCGCCGTTGAGCTGCTCGAAGATGCGCGCCACGCGCGTGAGCAGCTTGAACGCCGGCTGCACGGCGTCGCCGGCGATCAGGGCCCGGGCGCTGCGCAGCTCGTGGACGGCTAGATGCATCCACAGCTCCGAGGTCTGGTGCTGGATGATGAAAAGCAGTTCGTCGTGGGCGGTCGATAGCGGATGTTGGGCGTTCAGCAGACGGTCGAGGTCGAGGTAATCGCCGTACGACATGCGCGCCGCGAAGTCGGTGACCGGAGCCTGCTCGCCGGCGGCGTCGGTCATGTGACGGGCAGCCCGAGTCCTCGTGCGATCACCAGCCGCTGGATCTCGCTGGTCCCTTCGCCGATCTCGAGGATCTTGGCGTCGCGGTAGAAGCGGGCGATGGGGCTCTCCTCCATGAACCCGAGCCCGCCGAGCACTTGGGTGGCGGTGCGAACGGCGTCGACTGCTGCTTCGGTCGAATAGAGCTTGGCCATCGCCGCGGCGTCGACGATCGGGCGCCCCTGGTCCTTCAACCAGGCCGCCTTGTATGTCAAGTTGTGGGCGTTCTCGACCTTGACGGCGAGATCTGAGATCTGGAAGGCGACGCCCTGGAAGCGGCCGATCGGTCCTCCGAACGCATTGCGCTGCTTGGCGTAGTCGACCGCGATCTCGAGCGCCGCGCGTGCGCACCCGAGCGCCAGCGCCGAGATCGCGATCCGGCCGTCGTCGAGGATCTCGAGGAAGTTGCGGAAGCCCTTGCCTGGCTCGCCCAGCAGGTTCGCCTCTGGCACGCGGCAGTCGTCGAGCGTGATGCCGTGCGTGTCGGAGGCATGCCAGCCGAGCTTGTCGTAGGCCGGCTCGACGACGAAGCCCGGCGTGCCGGCCGGCACGACGATCGACGAGATGCCGTCGTCGGTGCGGGCGGTGACGGTGGTCAGCGACGTGATCGGCGTGCCGCAGTTCGTGATGAACGCCTTGGCGCCGTTGATCACCCACTCGCCGTCCTGCAACACGGCGCGGGTGCGCGTGGCACCGGCGTCGGAGCCACCGTCGGGCTCCGTGAGGCCGAAGCCGCCGAGCGCGCGTCCGGCGACGAGGTCGGGCAGCCATTCCGCCTTCTGGTCGTCGTTGCCGAACTTGTAGATCGGGTTGGCGCCGAGACCGACGCCCGCCGAGAGCGTGATGCCGAGCGACTGGTCGACGCGACCCAGTTCCTCGATGGCGACGCACAGCGAGGCGAAGTCGCCGGCGGCGCCGCCGTACTGCTCGGGAAACACGATCCCGAACAGCCCGAGCTCGCCCATCGCCCGCACGACGTCGACGGGGAAGTGGTGGTCACGATCCCACTGCGCGGCGTGGGGCGCGATCTGGGCCTCCGCGAACTCGCGCACCGTCTTGCGCAGCATCTCGTGCTCGTCGCTCAGTTCCCATGCCATCGTGCGATCTCCTCTGCTCGTTCACTCACGGCGCTGTACCTCGACCAGGAGCTGATCCAGCGCCACGGAACTACCCGCTGTCACGTGCACCGCCGACACCTCACCGTCGAACGGGGCGGTGAGCGTGTGCTCCATCTTCATCGCCTCCACGATCGCCACCGCTTGGCCGCGGGCGACCACCTCGCCCGGGGCGACCGAGAGGGCGATCACCGTCCCGGGCATCGGGCTGCGTACACCGCCGTCGGCGTGGGATTCGCCACCACCGCCGGCGCCACGCTGCGAGACCTCGCTGACCGCCCACGTCTCGCCACCGGACGCGAGAAAGGTCGTCGAGGCCTTCGCGGCGGTGGCGACGTGGAAGACGCGACCGTCGATCGTGACGCGCAGCAGGTCGACGCCGTGTCCGATGCTGTGTTCGGCGGCGACCTCCACGGTGCGGGGCGATTCCGCATCCGGAAGCTCCAACGACCATGCGCTGCGGCCGGCGACCGGGGTGACGCGCACCTCGACTCGACCCCTGCCCGGCACATCGAGCTCACGCCGGATCGGCGCCGATCGGCCGTGCCGCCAGCCGGTCAGCCGCTGCCACGGATCGGACTCGGAACGTGAGGCGTG
>DASQTR010000313.1:0-4648 GCA_035641795.1 Ilumatobacter sp. | reverse complement strand
CACCGCCGATGGCGGCGGTCGTGTCGTACGGCTCGCGGTGGAACTGCTCGACGAGACCGGTCATCACGAACAGCAGCGCGAACACGACGGCGGCGAGCACGACCACGACAACGAAACGGACGAACCGGTGCCCGAGATCGCGAACTGTCAGGAGGATCACGCGGCGACCGACCAGCCGGCGCGGGTGGCCCATTCGCTGACGGTTCCGATCGACGCCGCGTAACCCCTGTCGGCGACTTCGGCGACGCGCTTGAAGTCGAGCAGACCGACCCCGGGCAGCTCGAGCTTCAGCAGAAGGTCGATCGTCCCTGCGGCCGACGAGAGGCGCTGGTTGTGCACCGCGCCGACCAGCATGCTGCGCAGGAGCACGCTGGCGACACTCGGATAGTCGCCTCCGCCGGGACGGATCGTCGATGCCAGCGCACGGAAGCCTGACACCGACGTTCCGTAGTCGGACTTCGCCCGCGGCCCACGATCGGGCGCGACGTCGACGGCGATCACCGTGTCGATTCGGCGGTCGCTGCGCATCGCCTCGAACGGCATGTTGTTGAGCACGCCGCCGTCAACCAGGAGATCCTCGCCCATCGGAACCGGTGGCAGGATGCCCGGGATGGCAACACTCGCCCGTACGGCGCGCGCCGCGCTCCCCCGCCGGTGCACCTCGAGTTGCGATCGCGTCAGGTTCGTCGACACGCAGTAGTACGGGAGCCAGAGATCCTCGATGTCCCAGTCGCCCATCGCGGCCTCGATGCTGGCGCTGATCCGCTGACCCTTGACGAGCGACACCACGGGCAGCGTGTAGTCGAGGAGATGCGCGAACTGGCGTTGGACGACGTCGACGAGTTGACCGAACGGTGTCTCGCCTGCCATCGCAGCCCCGAGCGGGGCGCCGATCGAGCATCCGCCGACGGCGTCGACGGGCACACCCGCCTCGACCAGTGCCCGATATACGCCGAGATGCGCGAAACCGCGCGCGCCGCCGCCGCTCAGCACGAGCCCCACGCCGTTGCCGCTCGCGAGCCGGCCGAGCCGGGCGGCGTGCGCGGCCGACCCTTCCCGGACGTGGACGACGTCATCGACACGCAGTCTCCGGAGCAACTGCGCCGTTCCACGCGGGCGACTCGCACCGGCAGGATGCACGACCGCCAGCATCACCGCGACGTAGTCGAGATCGCGGACCTGCTCGAGCAGGGCGTCGATGTACGACAGCTCCTCGTTCGTAGGAAACGGCGTCGTGAGGATCACGACACGGTCGGACTGCCGCAGCACGCGCCGCGTCCATCCGGTCAACGTGGTGTCGGCCTCGAGCACCACGAAGTCGTTGCCGACTTCCGCCTCGTGCAAGAACTCCACGAGCCGGGGCACGCCCACGTTGTCGGTGGGTGCCTGGGCGACGTCAGGGCGGTTCAGCAGCGCGTCGACCCGGGTGCTGGAAAGATGCCGGACACTGCCGAAGCGCGCCACCGACGCCACGAGATCGTCGACCACCGAGCGGGCGTCGACTGACCTCGTTGCCGCGATCGTGAGCGCGGCAGCCCGCCGGAAGGCCCGTCGCGGCGTGACGCGAAACCGCGTCAACAGCGCCCGCGCCACATGCAACATCAATGCCGGCGAACGCGTGACGAGTGCGTCGAACACCTCGGCGCTGAACACCGCCAGCGTCGTGTCGCGCAAGGCGCGCACCGTGGCGGATCGGGGCGCGCGGTCCAGGAGGCCGAGCTCGCCGACGACCTCGCCGCGTCCGAGCTCGGCGAGCGGCTCCGACGCGCCGTCGGCGGCGCGGGCAGAGACGAGTAAGCGGCCGGCCACGACGAAGAAGCAGGCGTCCGCCTGGTCGCCCTCCTCGAACAGCAGCTCACCGGCCGAAAGGTGCCGCCAGGCAACCTGGTCGAGCACCTCCTGGACCACACCCGGCTCGGCGTCGCCGACGAGGTCGGCGATCATCGTGGCGACCTGGCTGCGGTCGATTCGGGCTCGCGCTTCGTTGGAGACAGCATCGGTCGCCTCGGGATTTTCTGCGAGCCAGTGCTCGAAGTCACGGCGCGCGATGACGGCCACCTCGGTCGGTTCCGTCGCTCGCAGTGTCGCTGTTCGCCGCCCTCCGGCGATCACCGTCACCTCGCCGACGACGTGGCCGGGCCCGACCGACCCGACCACGAGATCGCCCCGCTCGGATCGGTTGAGTGCCGCCAGCCGACCGGTCAGCACTACGAACACCTCGTCCGCTTCGTCGCCCTGCTCGACCAGGACGTCATTGACGCCCAGCGAGCGCTTGAGCGCGGACGCGCCGATGTCGCGGAGCAGCGACTCGTTGTGGCTCAGGTTCCCCCGCGTGTGGCCCACGATGGCGCCGACAGTAGCGCTCCTTGAACGAACCGCCCAATACAGCGTTATTGACCGGGCGACCGAGACCGCGACCCTGGGTGGCGAGCGCTGTCGCTGAAGTGGCGGCCGTCGTAATACGTGGGGTTGGTGTCGGGACGGCCGCGCCGGCTGGTCCATCGCCACGTCAACGAGATCCGCGGGCCCTCGGTGCCGGGTGCCGCGGGCACGCCATGGAGCCACTCGCGCTGGCAGGCGCCGCCCATCACGAGCAGGTCGCCTTCGCCGGGTGTCAGGACGACGTCGCCGCGCGCACTACCCGCTGGAATGCGCTCGACAGGTACGCCACGTTGGAGCCGGGGGCGCAGCACGAACGGGCGACGGGAGCCAAGCACGACGATCGCGATCAGCGTGTCGTCCAGCCAGCGCAGCTCGCGGTCGCTGTGGAGACCCTGGAAGTCCTGCCCGTCGCGGTAGAGGATCGCGGCAACGCCCGTGAACTGGACGCGGAACCGCGACTGCAGGTGCAGGTCGGTCTGGCGGAACAGCGCATGGGCGTCGGTCCGCACGCCGACACCGAGCCGTTTCTCGGGCACGTAATGGTCGTATCGGAGCACCTCGGTCTGCTGCCACGCGAGCGAGTCGTACAGCTCGGCGAAGGCCGCGTCGGCTTCACGCACGAAGCGGGGGAACAGCTCGACCCACGAGCTCGGCGCCAGCTCGGTCCGCTCGACCCGCGCCCGGCGGTCGATGCGCAGCTCGTCGGCGGAGGGACTCACGGCTCCAGTATCGCCTTGCGGTTCGGCGATGTCGCGAGCGGGTACACGCGTGACATGCCGCGTGCGATCTGGAGTGGTTCGCTCAGCTTCGGGCTCGTGAACGTGCCCGTGAAGGCCTACGTCGCCGTTCGCGACCACGCCATCCACTTCCACCAGCTGGACAAGAAGACCGGTGCTCGAGTCGAGTACCGCAAGGTGTCGTCGAAGACCGGACGCAAGCTCGAAGCCGACGACATCGAGAAGGGCTACGAGGTGACCAAGGGCAAATACGTGGTCGTCGACGAAGCCGAGTTCGAGGAGTTGCGGCCACGCAGCACGCGCACCATCGACGTGACCGACTTCGTCGAGCTGGCATCGATCGACCCCATCTACTACGAGAACACGTACTGGCTCGGAACCGACGGCGAAGGCGCGGCGCGGGCATACCGGCTGTTGCTCGAGTCGATGGAGAAGAAGCAGCGGGTCGCGATCGGCACCGTCGTGATGCGCAACAAGCAGTACTTGACGGCGATCAGGCCGCTCGACGGAGCATTGGCGATGTCGACGATGCGCTTCGCCGACGAAGTGGTGCCGCGTGACGAGATCGACGGCATCCCCGGCGCGGGCGTCGAGCCCGGCGACCGTGAAGTGCGCCTGGCGACACAGATCATCGACTCGCTGACCACCGAGTGGGAGCCGGCTCGCTACGCGGACACCTATACCGACGAACTGCGCGAGCTGATCGAGGCGAAGGCCAAGGGCAAGGACATCACCGTCGAACCGGAGATCGAACCAGAGGCCAAGGTGCTCGATCTCATGGAGGCGCTCAAGGCGAGCGTCGAGGAGCACCGCAAGCGCGCCGCCGGCGGGCCGACGGGTAGGAAGCGGAGCTCCGTCCGTAAGCACTCGACGTCGAAGCGCGCCCCGGCCAAGCGGAGCACGAAGAGCAGCACGAAGAGCAGCGCGTCGAAGCGCCGCTCGGCGTGATCCCCCGCTCGGCGAACTGATGACGCCGGTTCAGTGGATCGGGGTAGAAGTACTGGTCGCCCAGGTGCCGCCGGGCGAAACGTCGCGGGACTCATTCCTCCTTGGTGGGACAGACCAGATCGGCGGTGCAGTCGAGGATCCAGTTCCGCACGATCGGGATGTCGACGCGCTGGTAGCCGCCGATGTAGCGGCAGTTGTTCGTGTAGCCGTAGCTCGTGTCGCCGACGACGTACCCGTCGATCATGATCGGGCCGCCCGAGTCGCCGAAGCAGCTGCCCCCTCCGGCGCGCGGGTCGTGCTCGTTGGAGTTCGTCTGGAGGATCTGAGCGGTGAGCTTCTGGCCGATCTCAGTGGTGTACCGACGTACGATCGGTTGGCGCATGGGGGTCGGCGTTTGCGGGCCGGCGTCCGCCCGGCGCACCTCCGTGCCGTATCCGATCGTGAGGAACTCGGTGCGGTTGAGTCGTGGTTGCTGATACTGGTCGAGATGGTTCTGCGGCGCGATCGTTGAGGTCGGCACCGGCGGGGCGACATCGAGAATGACGACGCCCGTGTCGTTCCAGTTCTTGAGGTCGGTGAAG
>DASQTR010000312.1:0-2397 GCA_035641795.1 Ilumatobacter sp. | reverse complement strand
GACCGGTTCTTCGACGACTACGAACAGATGCTCGGCGAGCCGGGCGATCTGATTCTGTTCTTCGGACTGACGTGGCACTGCGCGATGCCGAACCGCAGCGACCGCGGCCGGATCGGTCTGCTGATCGAGTTCCTCCCGAAGTTCGTCAAGCCCGTGGAGGACATGCTGACCGGCGTCGGCGACGAGTTCCTCGGCGCCGCCAGTCCGACGATCCGCCAGATGCTCGGCCTCAGCTACCCCTGGCCGTCGTCGCCGCCGCACGACCCGTTCGTGTGAACGGCTAGTGCTTCTTGCCGAGCGCGCCCTTGAGCTTGTCGATGTCGGGTGAACCGAGGACCACGCGGTTGTGCGTGGCGACGTAGACGAGATCGAGGTTGATCCCTTCCTTGGCGACGCGCCGGGCGATGTCGGCGAGCTCGCCCGGGCGGTCCTCGACGTCGACCACCACAACCTCGCGTTCGCGTGTGACGGCGACGTTGGTGATCGCGAGCGCGTGGCGCACCGCCTCCGCGTGGGGGACGAGGATGTGCAGTTCGGCCCGATCGCCCGGGCCTATGCACGTTGCCGCCGCGAGGTTGACTCCGGCGTCACTGACGGCGGCGGCTACACGCGCCAGTGCGCCCGGCTCGTTGTCGATCTCGATCACCAGGTCTGTCGCCACGGACACCTTCCTTTCCCGCGTTCATTCTTGCACCCAGAGAAAGCGCCGGTGAAAGCGGCGGTCGACGCCGTGAAGCTGTGTTCACTTAGGCGTCTCGGCGAGCACGGGTGACAGCCGAACCGCGTCCTCGATGTCGGAAGTATTGAGCGCGGCCAGGACGGTGACGACGCTCGCCACGATCGCCTGTAGGACGGCCACGAACGTGAGTGAGCCGACGGCATCCGTCGCTTCGACCGGACGCTGCAGCCCGCCTGCCCACGAAAGCGACACCAGCCACGACAGTCCGGTCACCCACGACACCAATCCGACGGTCCCCCGTTCGAACCACCGCACAGTCGGCATTACAGCGGCGATCGCCAGCAGCGCCGCCCCCAGGCTGCCGAAAACGCAGAGCAGGCTGATCGCGCCGCGGGTGTCCGCGTCGCGGACCAACGACACGGCGTTCAAAAGGACGGCCGTGCACATCAGCCCGTAGCAGAGGGCGACTCGCGGCCGCGGATTGTTCATGCCGGCGCGACGTGCATGATCGGCGACTGCGCAGCACCAGATCGACACGAGCGTGACGCTGATTCCGAGCGCCGTCACGAACGCTCTTCGCGCATGGTTGATGCGTTCGAGGTCCGCCACTGGTATGTGGCCGTTCGGAAGTTCTCCAACGGATACCGAGCGCGACACGATCCACGCGGACGACGCGGCGAGCGCGACGATTCCAATGAGGAGCAGATAGCGAATTGCCTCCAATCGGTATAGTCGGGGAGGAATCAATCGGTGATCGTGCTCGGGCTCGACGTCGATCGGGATCGCGAATTGTTCGCCGGGACCATCCCTCGGTCTGATGCCGAACGGTTCGAGTCGCTCGAGCAGCGATCCGACCGGATCGTCGCCTGGACCAGCCACGCTTTGCGTCGTCGGTTCGATGCGAACGCGCGCAAGTCCCATGTCGAGAGCGGATCGGAAGTGCCCTCGCAGGTCGGCGGCCATCGTGCGCGACCGCACCTCGGAGGCCACCTCGTCCGCCAGTGCGGCAATGACGTCGGCACTGTGCTCCGAGGCAGCGATCTCTCCGACGAGCTCCGAGATGATCTCCCTCCCCGCGTCTGAAGCGACTATTTCAGCCACGACCGGGTCGAGTTGATCGGGCGTGGGGCCGGTGGACGGTGCAGGCGTGCGGGCTGGTGGTGCTGCGCGCGGTTCCAGATGTCCCGACCGGGCGGCGGTGTCGGTCGTCTCATGCGCCGCTGCGCGCCACGCCAGTTCTTCGTCCTGGCGGATCCGCAACAGCGCCAATCGCACCTCGGCATCCATCGGATCGATCCCGCGGAGGCGCAGGTTGCGATGATCGTGCCGGGTCCTGAGGGCCAGGAGACGATGAGCCTGAGCGCGCTCGACGTCGCCGGCCAGTACCGCCCACACTGCAACGTTGACGCCAAGGCCGATCGCTGAAGCCGATGCGATGCCGATGATCACGTCCATCCGCTCCACGTCGGCTGGCCCGATTGATGTCGGCCATGTCGCCAACTGCCACCACAGCAGGCCGAATGCGGAAAGGTCGAGCACGTAGGCAGTGCCGAGCAGCCCGTCGGATCGGACCCGGCTGAGCGAGGTCAGGATTCGCCGAACGAGCGAGTACGGACGCCACGCCGTCACCGCCATCAAAGAGACCACGATCGCGGGCCGTACGTCGACGATGTCGGTTGGCTCCATCCGCACCACCATCATTGTGAGCAGCGCGGCCC
>DASQTR010000311.1:0-2617 GCA_035641795.1 Ilumatobacter sp. | reverse complement strand
CGATCCAGATCGCGTCGACGGTCACCCTCAACGAGCTGCCCGAGTATCCGGTCGAGATCTGCGCCACGTATGAGCGACGCTGCGACACGCTGATCGACGGTCTCGCCAAGATCGGTTGGGACGTCCCCAAGCCAGGCGGCTCGATGTTCGTGTGGGCGCCGATTCCCGAGCCGTATGCCGAGCTGAGCTCGGTCGAGTTCTGCTCGATGCTCGTGCAGGACTGCAACGTCGCGCTCTCGCCCGGCGTCGGGTTCGGGCCTGGCGGAGAGGGCTACGCCCGGTTCGCGCTGATCGAGAACGAGCAGCGGATCCAGCAGGGCATCCGCAACCTGCGCAAGGGCCTCACCAAACTGGGGTAGCGCCCCGCGCCGTTCATCGTTCGTACACGCTCCAGAAACGCGCGATGTCTAGCCTGCCGACCGTGCACACCGTCGTCATGCGCGTCTGGTTGCCCGACCGCCCCGGTGCGCTGGGCCAGGTGGCGAGCCGAATCGGCGCCGTGAAAGGCGACGTGCTGGACATCGAGATCCTCGAGACGGGTGGCGGGCGGGCGGTCGACGAGCTCGTCGTGGCGCTTCCTGACATCGGGCTGGTCGACCTGATGGTGTCGGAGGTGCACGCGATCGACGGTGTGTCGGTCGAACACGTGCGTGTGACCGATGGCGACCACAACGACGGGGGCCTGTTGGCGCTGGCGTTGGCGGCTGACCTTGCAGAGGCGAAGCCGGACGAGCGGCTCGACTCGCTCGTTGACGCGGTCGGCAAGATCACCGACGCCGACTGGGTGCTCGTGGCTCGCGGCCGGGAGACCATCGCCACGCGCGGGGACGCGCCATCAGCCGACTGGCTGCACTCGCTGCTCGCCGGGAGCCGCCATCTCGGTGATCCCCATGCGACGGCCAGCGATCTGTTCTGGTCCGACATGCCTGAATCGGGACTCTGGCTAGCGGCAGGTCGCAAGGACCGACCGGTGCACGTGCGCGAGCGAGTAAGACTCGATCTCTTCGTAAGGATCGCCGACACCCTGCTCGGCTGAACACCACTCGCACGGTGGAATCCTTCGTCACGGCAGACGCCAGAACTCTCCCGTGAGCCCGACCCGCTCGAGGGTCGCCTGGTTCTGTTGGTGGGTGTGCGGCTGCCATGCCGGATGGAGCCGGTCGCCCCACCAGGCGTATGCGAGGTCACAAAGCTGTAGCACGCTGATCGTCGCGCCCGACACACGTCCGCCAAGCCACGTGTCGATGTGCTCCTCCGACCGGAAGAGGTTCATTGTGCTTCAAGTGAAGACGATGTCGTCCCACCACCGTGCGGCTGGTACCAGGCAGTGGAACAACAAGGTCTGGTCATCCGGCCGTTCGCCGACGACGCGTACCGAGATCGCTTCACCGCAGTCGGGACAGGAGGTGTCGATCGTGCCGTCAGAGTGGAGCGCGGCGCAGATCCCGAACGCGTCCCACGCGCAGTTGGCGAACCACGACCGGCCGCCGGCTTCGACTCGATACCCGGTCGCAACGGCCGAGAACGGGTTCGCCATCCTGATCTCGTCGGTATGGTGGTTGAGCACCAAGGCGTGTGCGTCATGGAGCCTCCGCCAGCCGGCAAGGACGTCAGCACGGTCGAGGTTCAGTCGATCAGCGACATCGGCCGCAGTCGGCGCTCCACCGAGCTGGACGAACATCGAATACGTGGCGTTCCGAAGCACGACATCGGCTTGCTCCATGACCGCCGCGACCTGTTACTGCGGGTTCGAGTAGATGCGGATTGGCGTGACGAGGACTGCCGTCCGCTTCTCCTCGCGCATCACTCGGTCGAAGGTGTCCCAGTCGTCGTGGCTTCCGCCCGCGGCCGTGAAGATCGCGCGGAGGAGTAGTCGCAGTCGCTCCGCGTCGACGTCCTCATTGGGGTCGTCTGGTCCGATCAGCTCCGCCTTGCCTTCCACTGCGACCCATTGCCAGCCGGCGCGAACGACGACCGTGATCGTCGGGTCGGCGCGCAGATGCGTGAGCTTGCGGGCGCGGCCGGCGGCCACGAAGGCGACCACCTCGGCACCCGTCACGGGGTGCGCGAGCACTCCGGCGTTGACGACAGTCGCTTGTGGCGTGCCATCGGGGCGCAGCGTCACGATCACGCTCAGCCCGTGGTCGAGAGCGATCAATTCCTTGACGTGTGACAGATCGGTCATGACGACTCCTTGCTGGCCGAATCGCGGCTTGCCCAACCCCGGCTGCGTTCGACCGCTCGCAGCCACTGGGCGTGGAAGAGGTCCGGGAACGTGCGGTCCTCGGCCGGATGGAACGTGGCGTCGAGCTGCCAGGCGTCGCGAATTGCGTCGAGATCCCACACGCCCTCGGCGAGACCGGCCAGGTAGGCCGCGCCCAGCGCGGTGGTCTCTTGGTCCTTGGGACGCCGCACCGGCACACCGAGCTGATCTGCTTGCATCTGCAACAGGAAGTCCATCACCGAGGCGCCGCCGTCGACGCGTAGGTCGGTGATCGGCGTGCCGCTGGCCTTCACCATGGCGCCGATCGCGTCACGTGTCTGGTACGCGATCGACTCCACGACGGCGCGCGTGACGTGCTCCTTCGTGCTCCCACGCGTGATGCCGAGAATCGTC